>NZ_PSZP01000024.1 GCF_004335995.1 Mycoplasma todarodis | reverse complement strand
ATCGCATTCGAAGGTGTTACTGACGCCCACGCTATCATTGGTAAAGTTCCAAACATCCACTTAGAAGTTGGAAAAATGGACGAGGAAAACCTTGGACAACTATTCTACTTCTTCCAAAGAGCTTGTGCTATGTCTGCATACTTACTAGGAGTTAACCCATTTAACCAACCAGGTGTAGAAATCTACAAATCTAACATGTTCAAACTATTAGAAAAACCAGGATACGTTAAAGACGAAGTTAAATAATAAATAAAGAAAATAGCGAATGATCGCTATTTTTGTTTTCCAATTTTTCTCATTGAAACGGAATTTATTCATTCTGCTTCAATTTTTCTATCAATTATTTTATTATAGTTTTTACCATATTTAACCTCAAGAACAGTCTTATATTCTGCAGGTATATTTATTTCAATTCCTTCATATTCTGCTTTCTCTACATTAAGTGTTAAATGTGGAATTCAATGTTGGAAATCTTTACAACTTGGTCTATGAATTAAATAGAAACCTTCATTCTTTTGTGAGTACAGTTTGTTGTACGCCGCTTGGAAAGTTAGTTGTTTATAAAGATTTTTAAAAGGTCAACTTAACCCCTTCAAGAATTTCTCTTTTGAATTATAAGGTGTGTAATCAGAATGTAGTTTTTTCATTAAAAAATTGTTCTTATGACTAAAATTACTTCATTTTTTAACTTTTTGTATTGTTGTTGGCACAATGATTAAAATGTCAATAAAGACACTTGTTTCATTAAATTTACTATATTTCGGAATAAATTTAGGGTTAATAGAAGGATAAGAATTATCCATTGAGCCATCAATTAAATATTCTTCAGCAATCTCTTTTAGTTTTCCATATGACTCAATTGTCATCATCAATTCAATCTTCTCATTTGATGGAATCATTCCTTTAATAGCGATTGCACCCCTTAATGTAGTGCTCGCTGCAGCATATCAAATGTCATTTTTTTCACATATATTAATGAATGTTTTTAAGTGTTTTATCAGTTCTTTTTTACGATTTGTCATACATATATTTTACATAGGAATTTAAAACATAAGGTATAATTTAAAAGAAAATAACCCTTAAGGAGAATAATTATGAAGAAAAAAACATTAACAACTTTAAGTTCGCTTGGTGCAATAAGTGCTGTAGCTCTTTTTGCAACTTCATGTGGTACATCAGCTGCCGCTAAAGTTGACGACGGACTTATAAGTGATTTTAAACATGGAGATAAAACAATTGGTAAAGTTGCACTTGACAGTTTTTACAAAGACTTAGTTGCCAACAACCAATCAGAAACTGCCAAAAAAGTTCAAGACATTATCAAGAAGTCTGCAAGATGACTATACGAAAAAGAAGTTAAAGGTTCAGAACATATTAAAGATATCCGTGAAGCTCAAATGACTAAAAAGGAAAAAGAAGATGCCGACCTTAAATCATTAGAAACAATTGAAGATATCGAAAAATCAGTTAAAGCAGAATTCGATGATCAAAAAGAAGCATTTATGCAAGCACATGGTCACGGATATGAAGAAGCTTGAAAAACTGAACTTTCTACAAATAAAACATATGGAAACGCAACTTCTGACGAACAAGCAAAAGATAACATGGTTCTAAAACAACTTGTTACTAGTGCATACGCTCGTTACACAATTAAAAAGGATTCAGATACTTGAACAAAAGCTGATGTCGAGAGAGGAAACCCAGCCAAAAATGATAAAGATCAAAAAGATTGAGCTTGATTGTGAAATCTTAAAAAAGCTGGTTATGTATTCTCTGCTGATAAATCTGGTAGCTATGACTCACTAGAAAACACACAAAAGGTTATTGTTGTTTCAACAGGTTCATTTGTTGTCGATAAAAAAAATCCTTCAGAACTGATTGGTAAAAAAGGTGGAAATGGTTATATCAACCAATATGACCCAATGGTCGTAAACCACTTCTTAATCCCCGCAGTGCCTGATGCTGCTAAAACACTTGCACCTTGAAAAGTAAAAATGCCTGATGTTAAAAAATGATTAATGTCAATCGAAAAAAGTACTGATAAACCTAAAGCTGCTATGGATAATTTAGGAAGCTTTGAAGGTTTACAATACAACAAGGTTAAGAAAGATAATGAAGTTCAAGAGTTTGGTGTTTCAGATAAAGATGAAGCGCTTCTAAAAATGGTTGCTGGAAATCAACCTTCAACTCAAAAAACTGGTGGTTCTCTTGGTCTAATGGATGAACTTTCTTACATTAAAGGAATGGACCCAGGATTTGGATTCCCATTACTAAACGATGAAATGAAAGGTAAAGGTCAATTTGACATTTTCGATAAAAACCCATTAGATGGTTTAGGTCAACAAATCCTTAACGCTCTTCAAAAAGAAGCGGATGGAAACCCAACATTTGATGGTGGAGCTAACTCAAAAGAATGAGTAAGAAACTTAAAAGGTGTTCTAGAAGTTGTTGGTGACACAAAAGCTGCACAAATCGTTGGTCGTCAATTCCGTGATGCATTCTCAGTAGGAAGAAACAATAAAGAAAGAAATGTTGCTTATAGAATTAAATCTACAACAACTGGTGGAGAAGATAAATATGTCGTTGCTTCAAAATTTGGTGTACACATTATCTCTAAACACATGGTTACCGACTCAGATGAACTAAGCAAGATGCTTCAATCAGATGTAAGAAGAACTACAAAAGGAGATAGCGCATACTTTAAAGTTATTTCAGAAATTAATAAATACTCAAGTAACAAAATGCTAATCGTTAAGTCTCTATTAGGTAATACCGACTTTATCAAATGATTAAAAGAACAACCAAACTATAATGGTAAAGCTGATGGAAATGATTATCCTGACTATACTCAAAAAGATATTGATGATATTAAAAATACAGCGGTTAAAGGTTATGAAAAAACACTTGCCGCTTCAAGAGCTAATGCTGCTACTCAAGGTTTACGTACTTGATTAGATAACGCTTATAAAAACCAAACAATATTTGCTGGTAAAACTGGTGCTGAAAAGATTTGAACAGATTCAATGGATAACATTTATGATGCTGCCATTGCTATTGCTAAAGAAGGGGCGGTAAAATAATGAAGTTAAATAAAAAAATAATCTTACCTTTCGCTTCTCTAGTGACTATTTCTGCTCCTATTGCCGTTGCAATATCATGTGGTAACAGTGAAAAAACAGCTGAAGAAAACCAAAAGGATTCAATCCTTAAAAGTGGTAGTGATTACCTACTAGAAACATACTTAAGTGCTGTTAACAAAAATGAATTTGGTGAAAAAGAATACCAAAAGAATTTAAAGGCTGCTTGAAAATTCTGAGCTGCTTCAAAAATTATGACTTCAAATACTTATTGAGCAGATCAAGTTAAAGGATTAAAAGCTGAAGGAGACCGTGGTGGTGCTTCTTGAGATGATGCTGACTTCACAAATGGTAAAGTTTGAATCTCAGGTACTGATGGTAAAGAAATTAAATTAAAAACTGGTGATGATATTAAAGCTAAAACTTACCCAAGTTGAGAACTTGCTCAAGAAATAATGAAAAAGAAACCAACTCTTAAATGAGGATTAGAACTTGAAAACTTATTAATGGTTCAAAGATACCTTACTTCTTTCAAAGAATCAGAATTCAAAAAGGTTTACAAGAAAGAAAAAGACGAACCTAAAAACTACGATAGAACAGATCAATATTTCTTCTTCGAAAAATACTTAAAAGAAAATACTCCAACACTTATTTGAAAACAAAGTGTTACAGATCAACTTGATCGTGGACCAATCTCACAAGAGGTTATTAAAAGCGCAGCAGAATTCAACGCACTAAACCCACGTGCACACTCTCTACAAAAACCAAACTTGGTTAAAGATAACTGATTAGAAACTGCAAAAGATAACAAAGATAAAACTCACCCTACACTAACTGATAAATTAGGTGACCTTTACAACTTTAAAGGAATCTCTTCAGCAGGGATTTCAAAAGGTGAACTTGACTATTCTGATTCAGCTTTAAGAAAAAGACTTAAAGACAATCAATCGGAATCTGGTTGAGTTAACAAAGATGGTAATATTGAAAACGAAGCACACGTAATCATTGGAGAAAAATCAACTGATTCAATTTATGCAATGCAATTCTTACCATGATTTGATGCTAAAGATAGTAATGGAAAACAAATCGACGATGTTAAAAAGGCTGGAGAAATTGATAATGATAAATCATTCTGAAGATTAGATTCATTCTTATTAACAAAAGATAAGAAAAACGTTACTGAAAACGGTCAAAAATTAATCTTTACATTAGCACAAGCTGACTCAGGATTAATTACTAATGCAAGAAAATTCATGTTAGACATTAGACAATACCACCTAAGAACAGATAATGAAGATCTTAGAGAAATACTTTTAGGAAAAGATGTTATTAAAAAATAATGTCTTTTTTTCTTTGTCTTTTTTTATAATTCATACATGACAATATTCGAAAAAATAATTAATAGAGAATTACCTGCGGACATCGTATATGAAGATGACAGAATAATTGCTATCCTAGATTTATTCCCAGTTACAACTGGACACACATTAGTAATACCCAAAACATTTTCAAGAAACCTAAAAGATATCAAGAAAGATGACTTACTTTATGTAATGGATAAGTCACAAGACATTGCTCTTAAACTTATTGAATTACTTGATGTTGATGGTTTCCAATTACACGTAAATAATGAAAAAAGTTCAAGACAAGAAGTTTTCCATACTCACATCCACATTATTCCTACAGAAACACAAAAAGATATAAAGAGAGATGAAATCAAAATTTCATTATAAAAAAAACAAGCCCAAGGCTTATTTAGAATTAGAGATAACCTCTCTAATTTTTTTAGCGATTGCGTCAGTATCGTGTGAACCAATAACTTCATCAGCTACAGCTTTGGCAGTTTCTTTCCCATTACCAACACATACACCGTAACCAACACCTTCCAACATCTTTATATCATTACTTGAATCACCGAAAGCCATAACTTCTGATATTTTAATTCCTATAGACTCAACCAACTCCTTTGCAGTAGTTAGTTTAGAGGCTTTTGAAGACATTGCACTAAGATAATGACTTGTAGGGTAATGTTCAAGAACTTTGTCCCCTAACTCTTCATTTATCTCATTCGTTATCCTTTGAATTACCTTAGGTTTATTCTTCAATGTTATTTGTGAGATCGTATCAGTGTTGATTATATTTTCGAATCATTCTATTGTTGCATCAAAGTTTTCCCCTCGCCTTAATTTAATAAATTGTTTGGGGACTTCTTCGTGTGAGTAATTGAACTCTTTATATATGTTTGAACCTGTTGAAACAAACATATATGAATTTGTTTCAATTGCTTTTTTAACCATTAATAAGTATATTTCTTTTTCGACATGTGCTTTACTTGTGCTTTGTTGTGTTTTGAGTTCATATAAATTTGAACCATCATTTGTGATTATGTATGAAAAACATCCTAATTCTTCAACTATTGGTAGAGCAAAACGAAGTGGTCTACCTGTTGCAATTATTAATTTAATTCCAGAATCATACGCTTCTTTAAGCGCTCCCAGTGTTTCAGGGTGCAAGTCATAACCATTACACATTAACAAAGTTCCATCCATGTCGAAAACCATTGCTTTAGTTTTCATTTTTTCTCCTTTGTTGTAATGGTTATATTATATTTTCTTATTAACCCAAAATGTTAAAGTGTTATTAAAAAATAAGCATGTTGCTTATTTTGATTGAGTCGCCATAACTTCTCTAACTTTTTTAGCGATTGCGTCAGTGTCGTTTGCACCAATAACTTCATCAGCTGCTGCTTTTGCTTCATCTGAACCATTACCCATACATACACCATAACCAACACCTTCTAGCATCTTAAGGTCATTCCCTGAATCACCAAAGGCCATAACTTCTGAGATATCAATTCCCATTTTATTAGCAGCTGTTTCAATACCTGTAAGCTTTGAAACTCCGTTAGGGTTGACATCAAGGAATATTGAGTTAGAAACATGGATTGCATTTTCTTTACCAAATTTTTCTCTTAATTCTTTTGCTAGTTCTTCAATAACTTCACCAGTATTTTTTAATGATACTTGTGAAATCCTTTCTTCATTGATGATTTGTTCAAATCACTCAACTGGTTGATCAATACCTTCGAATCTAAAATCATTTAATCATTTAGGATCTTTATCTGTTGGGTGATAGTATTCTCTATACACATCGTTAACAGTTGAAACTGAAATATATGATTTTGTTTCTTTCGCTTTTTTAATAACTTCTTTATATAATTCAGCATTAAGGTGTGAATCACTTAAGTTCTTACCTGTTTCTACTTCATAAATGTTTGTTCCGTTATTTGAAACAATATACGAGATTCCACCTATTTCTTTGGCTGTTGGCATCGCAAAGCATAAAGGTCTACCTGTTGCAAAAATAATCTTATATCCTTGCTCTTGAGCTTCTCTAAGTGCTTTTATTGTTTCTGGGTGTGCTTCATACCCTTCTGGAATCGCTAATGTTCCATCCATATCGAATGCAAATGCTTTAATTTTCATAATTCTACCCTCTTTCTTGTGTAAATAAATTATAAGGGTATTTCTTGCTATTCAATAAAAAGTAATAAAAAATAAGCAACGCTTATTTTGATTGAGATTTAATAACTTCTCTAAGTTTAACGGCAATTGTATCAGTGCTGTGATGTCCGATAATTTCATCAGCAACTGCTTTTGCTCCTTCAGTAGCATTAGACATAGCAATACCATATCCAGCACCCTCGATCATTTGAATATCATTTCCTGAATCACCAAATGTCATAACTTCAGAAACATCAATGCCATCATTCTTAAGAACTGTTTCAATACCTGTAAGTTTTGAAGCTCCCAATGGATTAACATCTAAGTAAACTTCATTTGCAATATGCATTGAAACTTTTTCATTTCATTTAGCTTTTAATTCAGTGTGTTTTTCAAGAATTAATTCTTTGTCATTCTTGATTGTAAGTTGAGTGATCTTTTCAGTTCTAGCTGCTTTCTCAACATCTTCACGTTTATCTGGTTCCCCAAAGTCATTAACTGACATTGTTACTCATTCAGGAACATTTGTTCCGTCGTAGAAGTTTAGTTTATAAACATTTTCTGTTGTTGACATAACAAAGAATGATTTTGTTTCTTCTCCGATTTTAACCATTGTTTGAAATAGTTCTTCTGTTAAAAAGTTTGTACTAATGTTCTTCTCAGCTTTTAAGTTGTATAAACTTGCTCCATTGTTCCCTACAATGTATGAAACAAAGCCGATAGAGCTTGCTGTTGCCTTTGTTTGGTATATTGGTCTACCTGTTGCAAGAATTATCTTATACCCTGCTTCATGCGCTTCTTTAAGTGCTTTCATTGTTTCTGGATGTGGACCTGAACTATCTGGTAATAATAATGTACCGTCCATGTCGAATGCAAATGCTTTAATTTTCATATTAACTCCCGTGTTTTAAATATTTTGTATTTTAATTATATGTTTTATTTCGTGTTTTTGATAAAAGTATAAAAAAATAAGCCAACGCTTATTTTGATTGAGCTTTAAGAACTTCTTTGATCTTCATACCAATTGCATTAGTATCGTGATGACCAATAACTTCTTTTGCTGCTGCTTTTGCTTCTTCTGTTGCATTTTCCATAGCAACACCATAACCTGCACCTTTAATCATTTGAAGGTCATTTCCTGAATCTCCGAAAACCATTACTTCAGAAATATCAATACCCATTCTATTAACAACTTTTGTAATTCCTGTAAGCTTTGAAACATTATTTGGATTAATATCTAAATAAACTTCATTAGCGATATGCATTGATGCTTCACTTGATAGTTCATCTTTTAATGCTTCTTTTTGAGCTGCAACAATTTCTTTTGAATTTTTAATTGTTAGTTGAGTAATCTTTTCAGTTCTAGCCGCTTCATAAACACAGTCTTTTTCATCTGGTTTATTACTTGCTTCATTGAATGATGTTTTTACTCATTCTGGTGTATTCACTTCATCGAAGAAGTTTTCTCTATAAATTTTATTAGTTGTTGACATAGCAAAGAATGATTTTGTTTCTTTTGCTAATGCTATAACTTTTTCAAATAGTTCAAATGTTAAGAATGATTCACTAATGTTTTCATCTTTTTTAACATCATATAAACTTCCACCATTGTTTGATACTAAGTAAGAAACATTTCCTATTTCTTCTGCAGTTGGAGCTGTCATACAAACTGGTCTACCTGTTGCAAGAATTAACTCGTAACCTGCTTCACTAGCTTCTTTAAGTGCTTCCATTGTTTCTGGGTGTACGCCTAAGTTATTTGAACGTAATAATGTTCCGTCCATGTCGAATGCAAATGCTTTAATTTTCATAATTTTCCTTTTTTAATTCCTAACCTCTATTTTTTAAGTGAGGGAATAGTAATACGTCTCTGATTGATTGTGAATCTGTGAATAACATAACAAGTCTGTCGATTCCGATTCCACATCCACCAGCAGGAGGCATTGCGTGTTCTAATGCTTCAACGAAGTCCATATCAATTTCACTGGCTTCATCATTACCTGCTTCACGTTCAGCAAGTTGAGCTTCAAATCTTTCTAATTGATCGATTGGATCATTTAGTTCTGTAAACATGTTTGCGAACTCTTTACCATTGATGAATAGTTCTGCTCTATCAGTGAATCTTGGGTCATCAAGATTTTTAGCTGCAAGAGGAGAGATTTCAATTGGGTGTCCATAAACGAATGTTGGTTGAATTAATGTTTCTTCAACATATTCTTCAAAGAACGCTTCTAAGATGTGACCGATTGAGAAGTATTTCTCAATTTTAATTTTGTGGTCAACAGCATGTTGTCTAGCTTCTTCGATTGTCATTTCAGCAGTAAAATCAACACCTGATTTTTCTTTAACTGATTCTGCCATATTAACTTTAGCAAATTCACCTGAAACGTTAATTTCTTTACCGTCAAACATAATTTTATCTTTACCTAGTTTATTAGCTAAGAATTGGAATAGTTCTTCTGTTCTTTTCATCATACCTGCAAGATCTGAATGAGCTTCATAGAATTCGATTGTTGTAAATTCAGGGTTGTGAGTTGCATCAACACCTTCATTTCTAAATAATCTACCAATTTCGTAAACTCTTTCAATTCCACCAACGATTAATTTTTTAAGAGGAAGTTCTGTAGCTACACGTAAGTAGAATTCCATATCAAGAGCATTAAAGTGTGTTGAGAATGGTTTTGCAGATGCTCCACCAAGGATTGGTTGTAATACAGGAGTATCAGCTTCCATGTATCCTAAATCATCAAAGTAACTTCTAATTCCTGAGATAACTTTTGATCTTGTTCAGAATCTCAGAATCTGTTTTTTGTTTCTTCTGACATGATTAAGTCAACATATCTTCTTCTACGTCTTTCTTCAACATCTTGAAGTCCGTGGAATTTTTCAGGTAAAGGTCTTAGTGATTTAGAAAGTAACATGAATTTTGAAGCACGGATTGTAATTGCTCCTGTGTTTGTTTTCATTACTTCACCTTCAAATCAGATGTAGTCTCCTGTGTCTAATGTTTTTGTTAGTTCAGCCATCTCTGGGAATTCTTTTTTAGCAATATATGCTTGTAGTTGTCCTGAAGGATCTTTAGCAACGATGAAAGGTCCTCTTGAACCCATCATACGTCCTGTTACT
>NZ_PSZP01000023.1 GCF_004335995.1 Mycoplasma todarodis | reverse complement strand
CAGCCAGCGTTCATCCTGAGCCAGGATCAAACTCTCATAAATTGATTCCGGGTTCATGGTTTCTTGTATCTAGTTTTCAAAGATCTATCAGCACCATTTGAAGTTTGTTAAATAAACTAACCTCTGAATGGGTGCTTAATTAGTATAACAAAAAAAATAAACACTTTCACAAAAAAAGAATTAATTTTGCTTGACAGTTTATTCAACTACATCCTTATATATAAATAAAGAACATTCTTATATATAAATAAAGAACATTCTTATATATAAATAAAGAATATATTTCAATTGATATCAAAGAAATAAAAAATAAAGCATTGCGCTTTATTTTATTTCGTAATTTAATCTTTGAATTTTATTGCCTTTTTTATTTAACTCAATAACAACAGCATTAACTTGGCAATCATTTTTCGAAACGGTAAATCTTGACATCTCATCATAACGCATCTTTAAATAAACTGATTCAAAGTCAGCACCAATTGCCGCATTTTTTGGACCTGTCATTCCTACGTCTGTGATAAATGCAGTTCCATTAGGTAATATTTTATCATCTGATGTTTGAACATGTGTATGCGTTCCTACGATTGCATCAACTAAACCATCAGCATATAATGAAAATACCGCCTTTTCAGATGTTGTTTCACCATGGAAATCAATGAAATGATAATCCTCATCTGTTTTTTGATCCTTAATTTCATCTAATGCATCAAAGAAATTTGAAGCATGCGATTCTTTTCAAGGTTTCCTCAATTCATTAAAAGTTATCCCCATCATCGAAGTAACCCTTAATTTTTCACCTTTAACATCAAATACAATAGAACCTTTACCAGCATAATTTTTACTTACGTTGTATGGTCTGATGACATCATTGTATTTAAGAATATTTTTTATATCATCTTTAGCTCAAACATGATTACCCATAGTAAATGCATTAACACCTGCATCTTTTAATTTTTTATAGTCTTTTTGTATTAGACCTTTACGCCCTGAAATATTTTCACCTTGCACAATAACAAAGTCAATTTTATATTTCTCTTTTAATTTCGGTAATTCCTGAACTACTGTTTTTAATCCAGGTTTCCCAAATATATCCCCAATAAATAGAACTTTCATTTTGTCCTGCTTTCTATACATTAAATATTACCACATAACTAAATTTAAAAACAAAAGGCATTGATAGTCCTTTTGCTTTTTTTATTCTGAAAGTAATTTATTGAGTTTTGAATGAAGTGTTTTTCTTAGTTCTTCATCTTTTTCCAAAAGCAATCTCATATTACTTTTACCTTGTGCGACATTTTTATCTTGATATTTGTATCACGCACCTTTCCTTATTAATATTTTATTTTCCTCTGCTAATTGAACAATTTCAGATGTTAATGATACACCTTTACCAAAATGGATTTCTGTGCATATAGTTTTAAATGGAGGTGCTAATTTATTCTTGAGAACTTTAACTCTCACATTGTTACCGGTAATGTGATCCGTTGTTCCCAATGAAGAAATTCTTCTAATTTCCATCCGAATTGAAGCGTAGAATTTTAAAGCTCTTCCTCCAGGTGTTGTTTCTGGATTACCAAACATAACCCCAACCTTTTCTCTAATTTGATTTAGAAATATAATGGTTGTTTTATTTTTATTTAATGATCCAGTTATTTTCCTTAATGCTTTTGACATCAATCTCGCTTGTGCCCCAATGGTTTGATCTTTCATTTCTCCATTTAATTCCGCTTCAGGAACGAGGGCTGCAACGGAGTCCACAATTATTAAATCTATCGTCCCGGTTTTGGAAAGAATATCCACAATTTCCAATGCTTGTTCACCTGAATCCGGTTGAGATAAAATTAAATCATCCGTTCTCACGCCTAATGCCTCTGCATATTGAGGATCTATTGCATGTTCAGCATCAACAAATGCACAAACCCCACCTTTTTTCTGAACTTCAGCTATTGCATGTAGTGCTAAAGTTGTTTTACCTGAAGATTCCGGTCCAAATACTTCTATAACACGACCTTTCGGATATCCACCAATCCCCAACGCCTTATTAATTAATAATGAACCAGATGAAATAACATCTACATTTGTATGCTCTTTCGAACCTAAAAGCATTACAGATTCTTTACCAAAAGCAACTTGTATTTTTTGCATAGCGTCTTGTATTTCTTTATTTCTCATTTTCACCTCCATTAATATATGTAGCGAATTAAAAGAAATTCAAAAAAATAGAAGGAGTTATTCACCCCTTCAAATCTCTATAGCAAATTGCACTGCTTTATTTATTATTTCTTTTCTGGTTCCAGTGAAATTCTTTTTATGAACAATTCCATTGATCCCAATATAAACTAACCCAACTGGTTTATCCTCCATCGGAATTGGTCCTGCATTACCAGTAAAGGAAATACAAGTATCCACCCCTAAAAATTCTTTTCCCTTCATTGACATTTCTTGTGCAACTTTAGCATTAACAACACCTCGAGAAGTATCAACTCCTATTTTCTCTTTTAACTCAGTCGCGTATGTGATTACACTCCCTTTGTAATATTTACTAGCGCCAGGAACGGAAGTTATTGCTGCCGCAAAAGCTCCACCGGTAAATGATTCTATAGATCCTAAAGTTTTCATATGAAAATTATAAATAAAAAACTAGAATAATCTAGTTTAATTAAACCTTTTATCAAATTCATCAATTGAAGAATCATCACCCTTTACAGCTAAAGTAACTTTTCGAATTTCATCTTTAATAAAGATATCGGAAACTTTAACGGAAAATATTCCAGGAATTGTTTTTATACCTTCGACATGTAATGCGATTTCTTCTTTATCTTTAAGTTCGAATGTGATATTTCTAACTTTTAATTGTGATTCATCGTATGTTTTGAAAGACACTCCGTTTGTTTCTTGATCAATAATAATCTCAGCAATAAATGCTTCAGTTGAATTTAATAATGGATGCACTTTACCAATTCACCCTATTGTTTTATCTTCAAGTTTTATCAATGCAGAAACACCTTCGTGGAATTGTGTTCCAGTAGCTCTTTCGAATTTAACTGGTTTTTTAATGATGTTCATTACATCTTGCTTCATTTCTTTAAATGTTTTTGTTGTAGATGCTAATGCAGCTACAAACACACCATTATTGATGTGACCGATATCAAATATTGATATTTCATCCATTTTACGTTTTGAATTATACTCAATCACTTCAAGAAGAGACATGGCCATAGAATTCCTAATAACTTCCCTCTCTTTAGAAATGAAAGTTTCCAATTCAATAGTTTCATCAAAGTTAAATGGATTAAATATATTTCTTTCTTTGGAAATAAGTGAATATGTCCAAACCTCTTGATAACCCATAGCAGCAATATCTTTATGTTTATGATTAACAACAACCACTGATGAAGGTTGAACTGATGGAGCAATCGGTTGGAAGTTATCGTAACCGTAAAGACGTATAAATTCTTCATTAAAATCTTGTTGTGATTCAATGTCGTGTCTATAATTTGGGACTATGATTGTTGTCTCCTTGACTACAAATCCTAAAGAATTCATTTGTGAAGAAAGTTTTGAAAATTCTTCATTTGTCAACTCTTTCCCTATTAAAGAATTCAATATTTTTTTATCGAAAGCTAATTCTTTTTGGATTGTTTTTGGCATTCCCTTAACATTCGAAATGTTTGGTATTCTATTTGTTAGATAAGTTCACCCTAATTCTTGAGTACCTACCCCGAGTTTCTTAGATGATTGTCTTGAAGACATTGATTCTAATTTTGTTTGTTTTGCAGTATGTCTAACTTTTTTAATATTGAAATTACCTATTTCTAGAATAACCTCTTTTGTATGTTCATTAACGGCAGTTTTATGGAATCCCATAACACCGGCAGCTGAAATAGCTTTTTCATCATCTCATATTAATAAAGAATCTTCGAAATCAATTTCTTTTTCACCAATGATTTTGGCTTTTGTTGACGAATCTTTAGCCACAATATTTTTTGTTAATTTCTTTTTGTTGTATGCATGCACTGGTTGACCAGTCATTAATAATGCAAGGTTTGTTATATCTACTATTGGAAGTGTTGATTTAACACCAGATTTTAAAAGTAATAATTTTTCTTCTAAAGTCACTTCTAAATCTTCGATATTTGCTTCCGCAATTGATAATAAATCTGCATTACCATTAGATACGTTGTATTCAGTATCGAAAGAACCTTCTTTCATTTTATTGAATTGAGGTTCTGAATCAATGTTTAAATAAGCCATTAATTCTTGAGCCATTACAAAATAAGAATTTGAGTCCGATCTATTTGAAAGGATGTCTATCTCAATAATATGATCATCAAATCCAAATAATTCTAATGGGTTTTGATTTATATCCATATCAGCATCAAAAATTTGTAAAGTCCCTTCTCACTCAGTTGGTAAAGAATCTTTAAAATTCTCCTTTACCAATTCACTAAATGCACAAAGCATCCCTTGAGAAACAATTCCTTTCATCTTTCTATCTGCAAAAGTCATATTACCAAGTTTAGAACCAGGTACGAAAGCCATAACAACTTTCCCTTCGTTACCAATAACTCCATTATCAGTTGTTTGAATTGTTCTAACTCCATCATTGAATTCTATTTCACACACATTTAGTTTTGTGCCTTCAGGATTCTTAGAAATAGATAATAACTTACCAAACTTCACACCTTCAGCATCCGTGAATTTTTCTGTACCTTCAACTTCAAAACCTAATTTGTTGAAAGCTATAACCATATCTTCAACTTTTCAGTTTTTAGGAGCTTTCGAAAGTTTTTTTAATAAATTAAATGAAAATAACATTATTTAACCTCCTTGAATTGATTTAAGAACCTTAAGTCATTTTGATAAAATTCTCTAATATCATTAATACCATATTTAATCATAGCCATTCGTTCTACACCTATACCAGATGCGAATCCATTCATATCATTTGTATATCCAGCCATTTTTAGAACCTTTTCATTAAGCATTCCAGCACCAAGAACTTCTATTCATCTCTTTTTGTAATAAATATCAACTTCAACAGAAGGTTCTGTGAACGGGAAGAAAGAAGGACGTAATCTCACAGCAACTTCTTCTTCTAGAATATATGAAACTAATGATTTAATAGTTCAAATTAGATTAGGGAAAGAAACATACCCAATATTAGCTAAATCTATTTGAGCGAATTGGTGTGAATGAGTTTGATCATCATCATCATTTCTATAAACACGACCAATTGCAAATTCAGCAAATGCTTCATTAGCATGTTTTTCCAGTGTTCTCGCTGTAAATCCTGTATTGTGCGTACGCATTAAAGTTTCTTTATTAATATATAAAGAATCTTGCATATCTCTCGCAGGATGATCTTTTGGAATATTCAATCTTTCAAAGTTGTATTCATCAGTTTCAATTTCTGAACCTGTTGTTTCAAAATAACCATTTTGATTCAATCAATGTCTTGCTCTATTTGCCACTAATGTTAGCGGGTGTAGAGAACCAGATTGTTCTAAAGGTTCAGTAACATCTATTCATTCGCTATTTACTTTTTCAGCTATTGCATTCAATTCAATTTCTTTCATTTTCTCTGCAAATGCTTTTTCAGCTACTTTTTTCAATTCTGTAATTTGTTTACCTATTTTACTTTTCTCAGATGGTTCTGCTGTTCTAATTGCATTTTGTAATTTTCTTATTTCTCCATCTTTCCCAAAAAATTTATTCTTTTCTAATTTCAATTCTTCAAGCGTTTTTACGTGTGATAAATCCATTATCCACCTCCATTTTTATCTCTCTTTTGTCTTAACGCGACAAACGAATGTTTTTAACATTACTCAATCGGCGAATTCAAACTTTCCATACTACTTCCGATTTCATTGTTTATATTTATTTTCTTATTTTCTAAGCCTTTTAATTATACATCAATTATTTAAAAGAACTCTTCTCTCTACAAAAGTTACATTTGATTTCGATTGCACCATGTTCTTTTATTATTTGAGCTTTCTCTTCATCAGGAATTGATTGAAACATTACTTCAAATTTTTCTTTTGAACAAGAACATCTTCATTCAAGTTCCTTTTCTTCTAATTTGATTGCTTTCATATTAGCAACAAATTCTTCAAGTTCCATTTTTCCGAGTTTATTTTCTTTGAGGAAATTCTCAACCCATTGAACATCCTCTTCAGTATAACCAGGAAGCATTTGCATAATCACACCATAAGCTCTTTCAACATGTGAATTTTCTCCAAGCAACACTGAAGATAACACTGCAGTTCTTGTTTGTTCTGATTTATCGAAGTAATAAGCCATATCTGTAACGATATCCCCTTTAGCCAACTTAACTTCACCACCAAATGTTAAATCACCTGCAGTATTTAAAATTTTAAGTGTTCCTACTTGACCAATACCAACACCTAATGGTAAATCATTTGGTTTAGTTTTATCATATTCAGTAGCAACTTTAGGGTTGGCTATTGAAGCTCTAACAAAACCTTCTTCTGTAGATTCAACAATAACTGTTCCTGTTGAACCGTCACCATTTAATATTGCTGTGTTCTTTGTATTTCTTTTAATTGCAGTTAACGGACCAAATACAGTGATCGCAGTCGAAAGTATTAATGCCCCTAATGGTAATGCCTCGTGTTTTTCAACAGCAACATTAGCCACGTCAGTCATATTTGAAACATAAATTCTTATGTTGTTTTTTGTAAATAATTGTACTTTTGCCATAGTTAAATAATTATACAAAAAATCACCAAATTATGGTGATTAATTCATTTTAATATCTATCTATTTTCGCTGACTGTTCTTTCCGTTCTAAATAAAAACCTAAACTAGAAGTAATCATTGCAATTATCGGTGGAACTGTTCATTCAACTGAAATATTAATTCCTAATGAAGCAATGAATACTCAATAAGAATCTTTAAATGTTCCAACTTTATGCATATATACAAAAATAAGTGTTGCTACAAACACAGTATTGAATATAGAAATTGTCAACCCTAATATAAATCCATATATATATTTAGAAATTTTTCCGTGTTCTTTGCCACTTTTATTATTCTGAAGTTTTTTAACTATAAAAACTATAGAAAGTAAAGGGATTAAGATTAACAATCTCCCAATTATAAAAATCACCAAAAGATTACCTCAGCCACCAACGAATCCTATAATAGGTGGCAAGAAGAATAATGTTCCAACAATTGAAGAAATGATAAAACATGCGATTCCAAACACCGCACCTTTTCAGCCATAGTGAATGGTTGCGAGCGTAACTGGTATAGCCATCATTGTTGCATTTATTGGTCCGACTTTTATATAGCCAACTTGAGGAACAAATGTCATTATTATAAAAAGCGCTACATAAACACCCAAAAAAGCAACAGTTCTTGGTTTTATATCAAAAAACCTACTCTTACTTGAGTTTTGATCGTTATTATTTCTCATTTAACTTTTCAATGACTTTCATTCCTTCAATTGTTGCTTCTTTTACATAAGTTGCAGCAATTCTATCCTTTATCAATTTAGAATTACCCCCTGAAATAAAAACATCCGCATCTTGATCTATTTCTTTAATAAAGCCTCTAATCATATGAATGTGACCCTTCAGTATGCCGATTGATAAACATTCCTCTGTATTGTTACCAATCTTTTTGTTAGTTAATTTTAAATTAACCTCATGTAACTTAGAAGCATTATTAACCAATGTCTCAGATCCAATCAAAATCCCTGGAGCAATTATTGTGCCCAGCATAGTTTTATCCTTGACATGTGTTATTGTTGTGGCAGTCCCTAAGTTGAGGATGATTGCATTGTCCGACTTGCTTGCTGCAAAAGCTGCAAGAGAAATTATGTCGGAACCAATTGTTTTTGGATTGGTTGCGTTTAATTTAACCCCCACTTTAATTGGAAATGTTATAACGGTCGGTCTGATATTAAAATATTTTTTGATCATGCCTTCAACAATTCCAAGTTGTTTTGGAACTACTGAAGAAATCATTGCACTCTCAATATTCGCATTTTTCACTACATCAGGCAAATAACTAAATAATGAATCCGGTGAATAGTGATTACGCGTTGTAAATGAGACATAATATTCTTTATTCTCATAATTAAAATTCATCTTTATACTGGTGTTACCAATATCAAAATATAATTTCATTTTTCTCCTTTGAATTACGCAGTAATAATACCCTCTTTAAAAAAGTAGAGTTTATTTTAAACTACAACATAAGTATATCATCGCATTAGCGGATAAAAAAATAGTCATTAGACTATTTTATTTAAGCTTTATTTATACCATTCAACAATGCTTGTAATATAAAGTTAAATGGTTTGTTGTAATGCGGCAAGAAATAAACATCGATTAACGCAATTTCAGGCAATGTCATTCCTTTTTGTATAGCGAGCGAAAGCATGAAAATTGCTTCTGAATGATTATTCTTTCCAAATGAACCAATTTGTGCACCAAGTAATCTTAAAGTTTTAGGATTGTAAACAATTTTGATTTGAACATCTTCTACAGAAGACATTCATTCAGGTCTGTCAGCATCTTTTCAAAATACTGATTTTGCTTCGATATTATTTTTCTTGCAAAATGCTTCTGAAATACCCGTAGAAGCATATTTACAACCAAAAATATTGATTCCACTTGTTCCTTGAACACCAGGGAATGGTAATTCTATCCCCGCAACATGATAAGCAGCTACTAATCCAGTTTTTACAGCATTAGTCGCTAATGCAACATGAGAATGTTTTCCTGTTGAGTTGTGCATCAGAGATGCTGAATCTCCAATTGCATATATATCAGGATTACTTGTTTGTTGGAATTCATTAACTAAAATCGATTTACTTCTTTGTTCTAATTCAAGTTGACCTTCAACCAATTTTGTTAACGGTTTAAATCCTATTGATAAAATAACTAAATCAGCTTTATATTCACCTTTTTCAGTAACTACAAATTCAATATTTTCAGACCCTTTAAATTCTTTAACGGTTTCACCCATTCTTAACTCAACTCCAGCCTTAATCATTCTTTCTTGAAGTGGGTTTGTAAATTCTTCATCAAAATAAGCCGGTGTAACCCTGTTTGCCATATCTATCAAAGTAACCTTTTTACCAGCTTTTGCAAACGCTTCCACCAATTCAATACCAATATAGCCAGCACCCACTACCACTACATCTTTAACTGAATCATCCTTTGCTTTCTTTTTTATAATTTGAGCATGTTGGAAAAGTTTAGAAAGGAAAATATTCCCTTTATCTATCCCTTTAATTGGAGGAACTATTGGTCAAGTACCTGCAGAATAAATCAATTTATCAAATTCATCTTTAAATATTTCTCCAGTCTTTAAATTTTTAACCATTACAAATTTTTCTTTTGAATTAACCTCTATGATTTCATGTTCCATTTTTACATTAATACCCATAGATTCTAATTCTTGTGGTGAAGAGTAGAATAACCCGTTAGAATCTTCAAACTCATCTGAAACTCACAATGCAATACCACACCCCAAAAATGAAATGTTTGTATTTTTGTCATATGCTGTTATCTCATGTTCTTTCTTTAAATTCGCTAATGTTCTAACGAAAGATGTACCAGCATGATTTGTACCCATAACTATAATTTTCATCTTATCTCCTTTGGCAGAATATTTATTCATACAATTAAATTATACAACTCAGTCATTTTGTGTAACTTATATTTACAAGAATATATTTTCCCATTAAAGAAAAATGGAAAGACTTTACATATTAAGGTTAGAATTATATTGTTAAATTAATATAAAGGATGGTAATATGCAAGGGAAAATACTGATTGTCAATGGGGGTTCATCTTCATTGAAGTTCCAATTAATGGAAGCGAAGACTAAAGAAGTTCTAGCTTCTGGATTAGCTGAAAGAATAGAAATCGATGGTTCTTTCACTATAAAAACAAAAGAAGGAAAGTTCACAATTAAAAAAGATTTAAATAATCACAAAGACGCTATTCAATTACTTATTGAACAATTAAAAGAAAAAAAAGTAATAAATTCTTTGAGTGAACTTGTTGGTATAGGTCATAGAATAGTTCAAGGTGGAGAAATTTTTAAAACTTCATCAATCATAGATAAAGATAACCTTAAAAAAGTGAGAGAGTTGAGTAAGTTAGCACCATTACACAACCCAGGAGAAGCTGATATTATTGAAGCCTTTCAAACTCTACTTCCCGAAGTGAAGAATGTGGGTGTATTTGATACTTCATTCCACCAAACAATGAATGAAGAAGAATATCTTTATGCAGTTCCAAAAGAATGATACACAAAATACGATGTTAGACGTTACGGAGCGCACGGAACATCTCACAAATATATCACTAATAAAATGAAAGAAATCACAGGTAAGGATGATGTTAATCTAGTAATTTGTCATTTAGGTAACGGTTCTTCTTTATCTGCTATTAAAAATTCAAAAGTAATAAATACTTCAATGGGTCTTACACCACTTGCTGGTTTAATTATGGGTACACGTTCTGGTGATTTGGATCCTGCGATTGTAGGTTATATGAGTCAACAAACTAATAAAAGCGCTGAAAAAATCGTTGATGAATTAAATCATAACTCAGGTCTTTTAGCACTTTCGGAAATTTCTTCAGATATGCGAGATATTAGAGCGGAAGCAGCAAAAGGGAATCCTGTAGCTAAAAGAACAATAAGAATGTTTGCAAAAAGAATAGCAACATATATTGTTGATTATGCAAATCAAATCGGTGAACAATTAGATGGAATTGTATTCACTGCTGGAATTGGTGAAAATTCTGAACAAATCAGAGAAGCAATAATAAACCAAGTTAAAATACTTGATATTAAACTTTGTGAAGAAAGAAATGATCAAGAGTATGAATCATACATTAAAATTTCTTCTGATGAATCAGCTATAGACTTATTCGCAATCAGAACCAACGAAGAACTAGTAATAGCAAACGAGTTATTAGAACTAATTAGCTAAACCTAAATTTCACATAAAAAAACAACGCTATTAAAAGCATTGTTTTTTTATTATTTAATTAGAATTGAATCTTCATCCATTGAAGAACCTTTTTCTATCCCCATGTAATCAAGAACTGTAGGAGCAACATTAGCTAATTTCCCACCTTCTTTTAATGAAACTGTTTTATCTGAACATACAAACAATACTGGTGATGAAGTATGTTTAGTTGCTGGTCCACCATTTTCATCAATCATAATCTCGGCATTACCGTGATCAGCTGTAATGAATAATGTTCCACCAATTTCGTTAAGTTTGTCAAGAATACGTCCAACTTGTAGATCTAGTTCTTCCATAGCAATAATTGCTGATGGTAGATCACCCGTATGTCCAACCATATCAGGGTTAGCAAAGTTCATGATTGTAAGATCATATTGATCAACAACTTTAATTAATTCAGTAGCAATTCCTTCGGCTGACATTTTTGGTGCTTCTGTAAATGATTTAACTTTAACAGAATCAACTAAAATCCTATCTGCTCCTGGATATTCAACATCTACACCACCATCCATAAAGAATGTAACGTGTGCATATTTTTGAGTTTCAGCAATACGTAATTGTTTCATACCTGCTTCTGAAACAACTTTACCAATAGGAGTTGGAACTTCCATCATATCAAATGCAACATCAGTTTCTACACCTTCGTATTTCATCATTGATACAACTGGTACGTTTTTAAGTTGTTTTGATGGTTTTACATCATAAACTGATGATGAACCAACCATTAAGTGAGCAAGTTGTCTAGCTCTATCTGGTCTAAAGTTAAAGAATATTACTGAGTCATTATCTTGTAAGAAGTTAACTGATGAATCAGCGTTGATTGCAGGTTCGATGAATTCATCTGTGTTCCCTGCTGCATATTGTTCTTTGATGTATTCATAAATATCAGTGAATTTTTGTTCAGCTGAACCCATGATTGCTTGGTAAGCTTTTTCTGTTCTTTCAAACATTGCATCTCTATCCATAGAAAATAGACGACCTGATACTGAACCTAATTTAAATCCGTATTTTTCAAGTCTTGGCATTAAATCATTTAATGATTCAGCGAACGCATCAGGTGCAACATCTCTACCATCTGAAAAGACGTGTAAAGTTACATCCTTAACTTCTTGTTCTTTTGCCATTTCCATAATTTCTCATAAGTGTTTATCTAATGAGTGTATTCCACCAGGTGAAAGTAATCCCATTACATGCAATGTTGAATTATTTTCTTTTGCGTGGTTCATTGCATTTAAGAATGAGGCATTTGATCTAAATGTGTTTTGATCAATTGAATTTTGGATTAATGATAACCCTGTGTAAACCACTTGTCCAGCACCGATGTTAAGGTGACCAACTTCTGAATTACCCATTTGTCCTGCTGGAAGTCCAACTGATTCTCCAGCTGCTTTTACTAATACATTTGGGTATTCAGCGAAAATCTTATCAAACACTGGTGTGTTTGCTTGCTTCACAGCATTCCCCTCTACTTTATCTAGTGTTCCTAGACCGTCAATAACCATTAATACTACTGGTTTTTTCATTTTTTTCTCCTTATTACATATTTATGTTCTTTTTTAAATATTCTTGTAAATTATATCATTTTTAACAAAAGAAAAAAGAGGTTTACTCTTTGTTTTCACCTTTTATTTCTTTTGTTATTATCGGTTTTTTCTTTTGTTCTTTATTGACTTTAACTTTTTGGTTTTCTTTTTTAATTATTGCTCAAACTGTTTTTTCATCCATGAAAGATCCATTGATTTGACGACTATTATTTGCAATCATCTTAACTAAATTATTATTCATTTCAATCAATTTATTCTCAGATGGTATTTGAGTAGCAACAACTATCATTGGTTTGATTAATGAAAAGATTGTTGTTAACATCATTAAAATTTGTAACCAAGGTGCGACACCACTTTCTGCCGTTCTCAAAATAACCGAAACACTACCTATTACTGATAATGTTGGAACGATTAAGTTGAAAAATATAAACTTAGATAAAATAAGTTCATAGCTATATGCTTTTAATGTACTTTCTTTATCCTCTTTATTTTTCTTAATAAAAATTCTTTCAAAATTTTTCCTTAATGAGGTGTTATATACAATGGACATTCTTTTGTCTTTGTTGGTCATGGAGTTTGCAATATAAGCACAAATGAACCCTTGAACTATAATTATAACAACCATAGTTGTGATCATTATGTTTCAATAAACTTCTGCTTTACTACCTCCACTTACGTTTATATGTTCTCTACCAAAAATAATTTTGTAAAATTCATAACACATAAGTACCAATCAAGTCAGCATAACCATAAGTATGATAAATAAATTTAATTTTGCAATCCTATTTTTTCTTTTATTTTTACCCTCAATTTCTCTTTTACTGATTTTAGCATCTGAAAACGACTCTTTCATTTTATTGGTAATATTTTTAATTTCTTGTGTCATTATCATCTCCCTTCAGCTAGTTTTTGAATTCCTTCTTCAACATTTTCAGAGAATTCAATAAGCTCATTTGAGAATTCTTCTAATTTATTACTTACTACTTCATTTTCATACTTAAAAACTCCGTCATATTTCATATTCTCGATAATGTCACTTTTATAAAAAGTATTGATTTTAGAAATTATTTCTTTCAACTTTTCTTGTGACACCTTGGCAAAATTATCATCTTGCATTTTAACTCCAACAATATCCAAATGCCTTTTAATTCTACAAATCTTATAAATGAAGTTTAATTCAGTACAAATCAACAACAACATTTGTTGTGCAGCATTATTCTTAGAAGATTTTGTTTTCTTCTTGACCTTTATCTCTTTACCCTCTTCGACATCCAATTTAGTTTTCTTATTCTCTTTACTGTATAAAGAATTCATTATCTTTAAATGTTCTTTTACTCTTTTAAAGTCGAAATAAATTCCATTACGAACAACTTCTTTTTCCAGGAATTTTAATATATTACTTAATTTCCTTTGATTAACACCTTGTAATCGTTGATTTCTCAAACGTTTTTTATATGTGAATAAAAGTATAGTTAAAACAATACCAAGCAATGCACTCGAACCTAATATAACGATAAATATAACTCTAATATCTTTTTGTGCATTATTCATAGCTTTATATGCAAAACTACCCTTTCAATATTGTCCACATAAAATCCCTATAGAAAACACAAGCGCAACCACAGCTGTGATCATAAACACAAATGATTTCTTTTGGAAAATATCAGCTCAATATTCTCCGCCCCTTTCGGTAATCATTTCTGTTTTTGTTTTTCCTCCATGAGTTTTACTATAAATAAAATTTTTAATTTTAACTCACGGTGTCTTTTCTCCGTTTTTATTACCGTTTAATTGTTCTTTGATTTCCACATATTCCTCATATGTTTTATTAACAACTTCCTCAACATCAATTTGTTCCACTTTTTCCAAGTTGGTGTTTTTATTATTCAATTTGTCCATTTTTATCACCATACCTCTCAACATCTATGCATAAATGCAGAAACATTTCCAACATATCTAAATTACTAAATGTAGGTTTAAAGTTTTTATAGTTATTAATTAATTTACTATAATTTTGTAATTCCATAGTTGGTTGTTGTTTATCTTTTATGAATTCCAAATAATATTCTTCTTTTGTTTTACAAAATTCTTCGAATTTAGCTTCAAAGCACCTTATTATTTCTTCTTTTGCCTTACTCATTTTTTGGAAGTTATCCATTTCGTTGGATTCCTTTCAAATCTCCGAAGGAAATTCAGTTTTTAATTCAAAAGTTGAATAATTCTTTGCTTCATTATTCTCATAATCAATTTTGAAATCCCCATCAAAAGAAAATATTTTAAAATAATTAAAAGCTTTTTCATCAAATCACTTTAATTTAATTAAAGGAATCGCATAAAGTTCGAATATCCCAACTAAATCCCTAATAAAATTTCGTGGCTCAACAAAATTCTTAGCAAACTCTTTTGGTCAGATATCTATTTTATTAAAAACTTTATTTTCTAATTGATTTAAAGTTTCTCAACCTTCCTCTTTAACGAACTTGTTTTCGATATTTGTGACATAGTTATCCTCCCCATTTATATTTTCATATTCACTGATAACCACTTCACCAATTTCAGCATATAATTCTTCCGCAAGATTGTTAATGTGAGAAGTGCTTGATTTTTTATCATTTTGTGTTTTCATTCGCCCTCCTATACTCTCTATTTAATATTATATAATTTCAAAATAAAAAAATAAAACATTCCACATACATTAGAATGTTTTATTAAATAATTATTTGTTAAGTGTAAGTAATTTAATGAATGAATCAGCTTGAACTGATGCTCCACCAACTAATGCCCCATCAACGTTTGGTTGTGACATTAATTCTTCAACGTTTTCAGGTTTAACTGAACCACCATATTGAATTAATACTTCTTCTGAAGTAATTGATCTAATG
>NZ_PSZP01000022.1 GCF_004335995.1 Mycoplasma todarodis | reverse complement strand
TCAGAACTTTAACCAAAACTGATTAATTTATCAGTAATCCTATTTTAGTAAATATTAAAATGTCATTAAGATCGGAACAGTTACTTGCCAATTATGTAATTTTCCTATTCACACATTAATAAAATAATAAACACCTTATGCTGTAGGTGTTTTTTTTATTCCATAAATATCTTAATTTTAAAAAAGGAATGTCGCCCTCAATATAATTAGAGACCGTGTGTGCCCATTTCATTAGAGACTGCCCAACATTAAATACTGTTTAGTTTTTTCAAAAATTTTATTTTTTTATGAAATTATGTTTTTTCTTTTTCATTTTTACAAAATACTTAATCATTGTTTAAAATCATCTTGGAAATGATACCTCATCTTCTTCCTGAAAAGTAAGAAAATCCAAATATTTTAAAAGATAAAAAAATCAAGCTATCACTCCTAAAATTCAACCCCCACAACTTCAAGGATCAAGGGTTGAATTTTCCTTGAATTTCCTTGAATTTCCTTGAATTTAAGGACTGAATATATTTTTATGGAAAAAGTTTGTTTTTTCACTAAATATGCATATATCCACACTTTTTTAATTTTTTATATCCTCTTTTTATGCTAAAATAATATAGAGATGGCCGGGGAAGTGAATTCTCTATAAAAAGCACTTAATATTGAATAATATTTTTCGATTAAAAAACTAGACATTGTAAACCTTAGAAAACTGTAAATTTTACTAGGCTTTAGTCGAAAAATGTTCAACACGCGCTATCTTGCATTCCAGGGTAAAACTTAGAATGGGAGAGAAAATTTAATTATTAATGATAATTTGTTATCTATAAAATTTCAACTTTGAATGAAATAATTAAAAATCCTAACAGAAAAGTTGTCGCCAAATTGTTTTCAACTTTTCAAATACATCATCATGTTTTAAGGAAATGAGGATTATATAAAACGCCAATTATATTTTCCACTTTAAATCAGATCATTAATTATTGTTGATGTACCTTTTAAATTAAATATTAGAATAAAATAAAAATAATAAAAAACGCTTTTAATAAAGGCGTTTTTTTATTTCTCACTTCTTTTACAAAATTCATTAAATTGTTTTATATTCCTAATATATCGAATACCTTTCGATGTTTCTTGGATTAATATGAATTCAGAGTTCTTAACTTGAGAAACGAATTCTTTTGCAAATGGAATGGAATTTGTAGTTACGAAAAAGTTATTTTGGGAATTATTCATAGTTTTAATTAATTCCTCGGTATCATCTTTAGACTCAATTAATTCTCTCATTATAATTTGCTCGGTAAATTTATTCACATATTCTTTGTCTTCTGCTATTCTAGATCCATAATAAATATAAGTTATAGCTCTTTTGAAGAATATGTCCGCAGGTATTTCATCAATTGTAATATCTTTTGCGAAATCCCCTTCATTGATTATTTGACGTATTTCTCTAGCCATAGCTAATGAATCAATCCCACATGAAGTTATCTTGAATTTTGCTTCACCTCTGAATAACTCTTCTAATGTTTTATTAAATTCATTAAAGACTCTCTTAATAAATAAAACTAAATTAGTTTGAGTTAGTTTATTATCAAATTCTTTCTCTGTAATTTCTTTTCTAATAGCTAATTGAAGAAATTCCTCAACACTATATATTCCTTGTTCTAATGTTTTCGCTATTAATGCTTTATCAATCAACTCATCACCAATAAATACTACATTTGTATTTAGAGCTGGTCATTTAACCACCTTATTTTTATACGTTAATCTCACTCTCATAATTACCTCTTTTAATTATTATTCTTTAATACAATAATACCTCATGACTTTAATAAAATCATTATTACAACTAGTTTTCTTAATCCTTTAATAAAAGTTTGATAATAACAAAATAAAAAATACCAACTAAAAGTGGTATTTTTATTCTTCAATAATAGTTTGTGACTTAAGTAGTTGCAAAATTTTTCTTAATGCTATTGCATATAAGGTTATTATCCCAACTCCAAACACAAATAAAATTATTTGTGTTGATAACACTATTGATCTTAATGTGTGATCACTTATGTTTGATTTTCTTTTTTGATTAGGTGTGTGATGCGCATTAATTAATGTGGTCATAACAGATAATCCCATTCTAACTAATAACAACCCTAATATAATCGCTAATAAAATAAATTGTATTTTTAATTTATATTCTGATTTGTTAGTGTTTAAGAATGCTAAGTCTTTCAATCCAAAAGCAACTATCACTATTGCAGCTAAGAATATTGTCATACTAATTGAAGCAATAATTAAATTCGCCGTTTTTCCTTTAGCACCAACCGATCAACTTATTACAGACATTAATAAGAACATAGATGTTAATGTTATGAGCGATATATAATATTTCTTCATATTAATCAGTTTCTTTTTGATTTCTTTTTCCATTTTTATTACCACCTTCCTTCTTAATAATTATATCACTTCTAATTTTTATTTTTATTTATGTCAAGTGTTGAATTACGCTTTTTGAATGATAAGAAAAAAGAGGGATGCCCTCTTTTCTTTTATTTTTAATAAGTTTCAACTTTACCATCTATGTATGTTTCAATAAGTTCTCCATCTTGTTTGATAATCCATGCAAATTCAATGATAAATTTTCTTTCTGAATTTTGACCACCTATTCATTTTGGAATGATTATAATTTCAAACTCAGATACATAATCTTCCTCAAATAGAATAGAACCTTCAGGTATTAAAATACCTTCTTCACTTAAGTTGATTCATCTTCCACCACGTTCATCTGTATTGATGTAGTGATCTCTTATATCTTCCGCTTGAATCCTATATGTAAAGCCCTCTCTCATTTCTAGGTCTTCATCATATAGAATAGGTCCAACCTTAACTCTAGCGGTTGTTCTAATGCCTTCATTACCATTTCTATCATCAACACTTACTTTTCTAGTTGCTCAATTGTAGTTAGCAATAGCTTTTTGTTCCACTTTCGTTAAGTTATGCAATATCTTATTGAAAGCAGCCATACCATTCCTTCTTTTTGTTAAATCTTCCTCTTCAAAGTGTTCTCCCTCAGAATCTCTTGCGGCAGGACAATTTTGGATATGCGTAGAATTGATAGTTCTAAAATAAGGTGGAACCAAATTAGAACTTCTTATAGAACACAATACCAAATCTGCATCACACGAAGGATTTATACATTTGAACTCATGTTCATATATAGCCCTTAGATGCGCATGACCATTTGGGATGTTTTGAATATCTTCATCACGTTTTTGCGTAACATTTCTTGCTTTTACCATCATTACCTCCAATACTTTTCTTACAATTAAATTATAACTCTAAGAAGTTATAAAATAAAATGGCCGGGCAATAAATACTTAGTGTAAGAAATAATTAACCCTCACTAATTCAACGACCCTTATATAATTGAAGTATGCAAAATACAAAAGATTATGTCATGGACATAAGAAAAAAACTAAATACACATGATGAAATTATGGTTCCTTCAGCAGCAATCATCCCTTTTAAAGATTCAAAAATAATGCTTCAATTAAGATCCGATTCAAATCAATGAGGTTTAATTGGCGGAGGTATTAATTATGGGGAATTGATAACAAATACTGCTATCAGAGAATTGAAAGAAGAAACAAATTTAGATGCTATTAATTATGATTTGTTGGGCATTTATTCGCAATTCAATATTGAATATGCCAACCAAGATAAAGTCAACGCTTTTACCGTCGCTTTTGTTTGTGAAGTGACTAATGAAAAAGAGTCCAAATTTAACGATGGTGAAACATTGGATGTTAAATGATTTACCATTGAAGAAATTAGAAAGTTAAATTTATGACATGAAAAAGTATTGGAAATTTCTGAAGATGCTTTTGAATTCTTAAATAATAAAAAGGTTGTAGTTAAATAAGTGAATTGCTTCACTTGTTTTTTTATAAAGTCTAATATTTATATAGGAGTTGTGAATTGATGTAAAAAAATAACCCTCCGGTTATTTTTTAAATACTTGCTCCTCAGCTGCGTTAATTACGCTTTTAAAATCTGCTCCAGCAAACATTAGTGTTGAAGCTGAAAAAGCCCCTTCCACAAAACTTCCATTAGATACATGAACATTATTTCCAACCAATGCTGCCGCAGCTTCAGAAGAAAGAACTGCTGAGCCAAGATCGCATATTATCAATGTATCTTCTTCATCTCTCTCGATAACTTCTACTATCTTTTCGTAATCAGTACCAATGCCTCCATCTGTATCGCCTCCTATAGCGAAAAGTTTAGATGCATCAGACGATTGAACCATCTTTAAAATATACTCCTTCGTTGCTTCCGCAAATGCATTAACATGCGATACAAGGATTATCTTCATTATAGCTCCTCCAAGAAGTGTCTTAAGATGATTTCGGAAGAGGCACAACCTGGATCTATAGTTCCAATAGATCTTTCCTTAAGAAATGAAGCTCTTCCTCTTAATGCCATCATTTCTTTTGTTGCATCCCTATATTTAATGATGTTTTCAATTAATTCTTCTTTAGGAATGCTTTTCTCCATATCATTAGAAAGATTTCTTCAAACATCATATAAAGTAGCATCTCCAATGTGGGACTTACCAAGTAGTTCTACCGCATCAGAAGCACCTTTAACGAATTTTGCAAGGTTTTTATAATTTAAGTCAGATGTTTCTAAGTTTTTAGAACCTTTAATGAATGACATTCCATACAGAGGTCCAGAAGCTCCCCCAACTTTTGACATCAATATTTTTCCAGTTAATGCTAACGCTTCTTTAAGTTCAATATCAGGTTTTTGTTCTAATGCTTCCATAACAAACCCAAATCCTCTTTTCATATTAAACCCGTGATCACCATCACCAATTTTATTATCTAAATCGGTAAGGAATTTTTCTTTCTCTAACAATTCTTTATTTATCTCAGTAAAAATTTCAAGTGCTTTCTTAGCCATTAGTTTCATCCTTTCGCATTTGCTTCATCATTCAATAGTGATTCTAATTCATCATCTAGTTTCATTAATGTTAGTGACATACCTGGCATTTCTAGTGAAGTCATGTAATTACCAACTTTATTTCATGCAATTTCAATACCTTGTTCTTTTAGATAATCAAATGCATCTTTATTAGCAACGTAAAGTTCCATGATTGGAGTTCCACCTAAACCATTCACTAATAAAGCAACTTTTGAATCTTTATAATCAATATCTTTCAATATATAGTCTAGTAACTCTTTAACTATTTCTTTTGAAGGTTTAACTGTTTCTTTTTTAATCCCTGGTTCTCCATGAATTCCTAAACCGACTTCCATTTCATCCTCTTTTAGAATGAAGGAAGGTGTTCCACTTTCTGGTGTAATGCAATGTCCTAATGACATACCCATTGTTCTTGTATTAGCAATAACTTTTTCAGCGATCCTTTTGACTTCTCCAAGATCCGCACCTCTTTCAGCAGCAGCACCAGCAACTTTATGAACAAATATTGTTCCTGCAATACCTCTTCTACCAGTTGTATATGTTGAATCTTCAACAGCAACATCATCGTTAACTATTACCATTTCAACTTCTTGACCTTCTGCTTCTGCTAACATTTTAGCTACTTCAAAATTCATAACGTCACCACTATAATTCTTAACAACCAGAAGTGTTCCTTTATCACTAGCTATTTTTTCCATACCACCTTGTATCATGTCAGGTGTTGGGGATGTAAATACCTCACCACAAACAGCAGCATCAAGCATACCTTTTCCTATAAATCCGGCATGTGCAGGTTCGTGTCCCGATCCACCACCCGAAATTAAACTTACTTTATTTTTATTGATATTTTTCTTATAAAGAGTTTGCGATTCTTTGTCTATTGCAACATCCTTATTTTCATTTGCGATACCTTCCATCATTTCTAAAACTACTCCTGAAGGGTTGTTTAATATTTTTTTCATTTTATTCTCCTTGAAATTTTTTTCTTTCCACCATTATTATAGTTTTATACTTGGGCATGTCTACCGATAACTTGGTATATACCACCATTAAATTAAACAAAATAGGTTATAAAAAAATGTGTAATAGGTGTATATTTTAAAAAATCAATTTTAAAAACCTAATGCATTTGGACCCATTATTAATATTTTATTAATATATAATTGTTTTATGGAACCAAACAACAAGAAAACATTAATTAGATATTTGATGAAGGGCATTTTTTCAGGTGAATGAAAAGAAGGTGATAAGATTTTCTCCCTCCAACAACTATCAATTAAATTTGGTGTTTCGAAATTAACCGCTGCAAAAGTTGTTTCTGAATTTGTAAGTAAGGGTTGATTAGACGCTCGCGAAAAGAAAGGTATTTATTTAGCACAAAATTTCTTCGCTTTATTTCCCCTATCTTTTAGAAAAATGCTTAACGTAGATGCTGATAAAGTTAATACTAAAGTGGCCAAGATAACTGAAGGTGTTTCTTCTTTAGATAAAGAATATCTTGTTGGTGATGAGATTGTAGCAACAAATTTCACTATTATAAGTTCTGATAAATTTGATATCAATACTTTCGATAAGAATAAACCTCTTCTGTTGAATTTAACAGAAATGGATATCACTCCACTTGAAATCGAAGAATATACGAGTTTCGAACTTACTGATGATGAAAGAAGTTTACATATTTCAAGAAGATTTTTTAACGAAGAAAAAGATATGTATTTAGTTGAAGAGTTCTTTATTAACCCAAGATTTTACCATCGTGAAGTAAAGACAAAATTCTTTTAATTCTAATTGGTATACACCACATTAAAATCATGCGGTGTTTTTTTACGCTCATAATTATTGTAGGGGTAATCCCAATTTAGGAGGAAGTATGACATGACAAATGTTTGTCGGAGAAATGATTGGTACTGCAATATTGCTATTAATTGGTAATGGAGTTGTAGCGAATGTTCTCTATAAGAAAACCGGCGGATCTAAAGGTGGTGCTTTTATGATTGCGTTTGGATGAGGTATTGCCGTGCTGGCTGGAGTTATGGTTGCCCAAGCAATTGGAGCACCTGCACAACTAAATCCAGCGGTAACAATGGGAATGGCGGTTCAAGGAGCTCTTGGCACAGGTTCTTCTGCTGTTGCACAATTCTTTGGATTAATCGGTGGTCAAATTGTTGGAGCCATTATTGGACAATTAATGGTTACTGCAATGTATTGAAAACATTCAATTGAAGAAGATGCTGAAACTATAAGATGAACTCATTGCACAGACACTACACAACCAAAAAGTTATTTAAGTAGTTTATTTGCGGAGTTTTCTGGAACTCTTGTTCTAGTTGGAACAGTATTAGTTATTTTTGTTGTTGGAAAACAACACGGAACTGTTTCACCATATATCGGTGGTTTACTAGTAGCGCTTGTAGTTACTGGAATTGGTGTATCTCACGGGGTAACTGGTTGAGCAATCAATCCAGTTCGTGATTTAGTTCCAAGAATTATGTACCAATTCACACCTTACAAAAATAAAACAAATGCAAATTGAAAATATGCATGAGTACCTGTTCTTGGACCACTTATGGCCGGAGCACTAGCGGGTGCATTTGCTAGATTAGCTTAATTGATTATTATTTAATAAAATGTGTTGTTTCTACAATACATTTTTTTAATGTCGTTAGTTTATAATTTGTTTATGAAATTAAATAAAACTTTAAAGTTAGGAACATTAATAATCGTTGCTTCATCACCGTTAGTAGCAACTATATCTTGTGGTTCTAAATCAACACAAAAAGAACAAAAGTTGGAACAAAAACCCACCTTAACAAAAGAGCAACAAGTGATTAAACAATATGAAATGAATAAACAAATACTTATAAAAAATAAGGGTATATATTTAAGAAATATACAATCGTATAAAAATAATATTTCAAGACTTAAAAAACAAAAAGAATCACTCGCTCATTGAGAAAAGGTTGAATCAAAAGATATATTAAAAAAATGTAAAGAGGAGCTTGAAAAAATAGATGAAAATATTGCGAAAGCAATAGAGGAAATTAAAAGAAAAATTTCATCATCCAAGAACTTACAAAGTTTAATAAGTGAAAAGAAAAAAGAATTTTTAAAAGATAAAGAAATAAACGAAGATAAAATAAAAGAAACAAATGATATTCTTTCTAAAATCGGGAGAGAGTTCAATATAATCGATAGCGACATAGAAATATGAAGAAGAAAAATTATTTTAGATACCAATAAAATGAATCAAGAAGCAACTCAACTTAAACAAATCATTACTAAGTTGAATACATTACAAAATAAATAAAAGTAACTATCAAAAACATTTTCTTGTATAACACAACAAAATATATTAAAATTATATTAATAGAATTAATACACATGAAGGGAGCGCGTATGGCTAAAGATGTAATGGTTGACCCACGTAAAGATGGATCATGAGCCGTAAGGACTACTGGTTCAGCAAAAGCTTTAAAGAAATTTGCTACACAAAAAGAAGCTGCTGAATATGGTAAAGAAATTGCTAGAAAAAATAAATCAGAATTCAGACTTAAAGGCGAAGATGGGAAAGTAAGAGAAAAACGTTCTTACAAATAAGGTGCTGCATTAATTATGCGGTATTTTTTTATATAAATATTTCTCCTCATTTCACGATTACTAAACATACTCATTGCCAAAAAATGTTTTAAACACCTGAGTAACACTTTTGTTGCGAAAAAAACACTTTGTATTTTACATTAGAAAATCAAGGGATGCCTTTAAAAATTGAAATTTCGACTCAATTTCTCTCTATAGGATTGAGAATTACAATGCAAGATTCAATTAAATATTCCTTATAATAAATTTAATTAATGAATTAAGGATAGTTATATTTCATGCCACTTCAATAATTTGAATAAGAAATATAACTTAAGAAAAAATAAAAATGCCAATTTTATAACGCCAACAATTTCGTGTATCTCTTTTATATCTGAGTACACATATTTCTTTTTTATAAAAATGGCTCTAGGGAGAGAAATGAAAAAAAATAAGAAATTTATATTATCAATGGGAGTTATTGCTTCAGTTGCAATACCAACAATAGTTACAACAAACCTTATAAACAATTCGAATAACAAAAGAAATGTTGGTTTTTTAAATAAAACTAGCATTAACAATGGGATTAACGCTTATACAAGCACAACTAAAACACAGCTAGTAGCTCCGAATGTTAAACCTGAATTAAAAGATGTTGTTAGTACTGATATGAGATCTGGTTTTATGACGCAAACAAGTGATGGGTCTATATATGTAGGGACGTTTAAAGATGGTCTTAAGAAATTTGTAAATGGGAAACTTGTGGATGTTGATAGTACTAATGTTACGGGTGGTTTTATGACACAAACAAGTGATGGGTCTATATATGTAGGGACAAAGTCCAATGGCCTTAAGAAACTTGTGAATGGGAAACTTGTTAATCTTGACGGGACTACAGATCAAGCACACGAAACACTTAGTGTTGAGAATGGTTTTATTACACAAACAAGTGATGGATCTATATACGTGGGGACACATGAGAAAGGGCTTAAGAAACTTGTAAACGGGAAACTTGAAGAAGTTGTTAAAGCTGATGTTGGCTGGGGTTTTGTGACACAAACAAGTGATGGGTCCATATATGTGGGGACACTTTATCGTGGTCTTCAGAAACTTGTAAAAGGAAAACTCGTAGATGTTGATAGTACCGATCTAAGATCTGGTTTTATGACACAAACAAGTGATGGGTCTATATATGTAGGGACATATGATAAAGGACTTAAGAAACTCGTAAACGGGAAACTTGTAGATGTTGATAGTACTAATGTTACGGGTGGTTTTATGACACAAACAAGTGATGGATCTATATACGTGGGGACATATGATAAAGGGCTTAAGAAACTTGTAAACGGGAAACTTGAAGATATTGATAAAACTGATGTTGGGGCTGGTTTTATAACACAAACAAGTGATGGGTCTATATATGTAGGGGCGTTTAAAGATGGTCTTAAGAAACTTGATTTCGCGAAAGTTGCAAAAGTCAATGAAACATTTGTTAAAAATACATATGATAATGTCGAAATAAATGTTGATCCATCAAAAACAATAAAAGAAATTGTCAAAGAGATTAAAGATCTATCTTCATTAGAAAAATACACGAACATTAAATTACCTAAACTAAATTATTCAACCATCGGTAAAATTAAAGTTTCTATTGACTCAACAAACCAGGGTAAGCTTATTTTAGAGGTTGAGGTTAAAACTCAATCAGGCATCGTGCACACTATCAAAACAAATCTTTCATACTTTAATCAATTAAAATTAGTTAACAATAATTCATTCAATATATTAATTGGGAATAAGAAGATTGTTAATCAGGGCACAAACTCAGTTTCAATTATTGCTGATGAATTAAATAAAGGAAC
>NZ_PSZP01000021.1 GCF_004335995.1 Mycoplasma todarodis | reverse complement strand
CTTGGTGGTACAGCTGCTATTAACCCAGCTAGAGGTATTGCTCAACAAGTTCCAGGATTATTCTTCGGTCATGAAGTTGGACATTCTGCAAGTTATGCTGATATTGTATCTGCAACATTAGCGATGCAAGCTGGAACATTTATGGCTCCATTCTTCTACGTTCTAGCAAGGTGTATTAACAGAATATGTTAACCCAATCGTAGTTAAAATTATTCACTTTAAAAATTACAGATCATCAAACATGAAAGTAAATTCTAAAGATGAAATTACAAAAAAAACTAAGAAATAGTCTTAGTTTTTTTATTTGCATTTTGATTGTTTTAGAGAGGTTTTATATATAAATGCATCAACTTCATTAGAAATATTTTTTGACTTTATAGTTGTTGCAACTGTTTCAATGATATTTAATGGGTTTATACTTAATTCTCATTCTGCACCCTCATACCAAAAGGTATTTATGGTTTTCAATACGGGTTTAATAACAACATATTGATATTCATACTCTTTCTTTAGACAAAGATTTGAAAAGAATAATATATTCTTCAGGATATTAACAATGGTCAAAGTTATTGCTTTGGGTATAATTGCCACTGGGTTGGATTTAATGATATTTAGATTGAATGTTGTCGCTGATAAAGATCCTGAGTGAATTGCGAAAGTTTCCATGATTATTTGAGTTTCAGGTTTTGCTTTTTCAAGAATGATTTCATCATTTGAATATGCATTATCATTAATTGCAAATAGAAAAGATGAAACATTAATTAAATTATTGGTTGGTAAAATGATTTCTAGAATCATTATTGTTATTTTAAATATAGCTCATTTGATTTTATTGATAAGAGGATATTCTATTCCAACATTGACTTACGTATTCTTACCTTTATATTTAGTGATTGAATTCATGGGTAATATTGCATTTGTAACTGATGCAAACTTAAAGAAAGCTCCTAAGATTTCTATAAAATATGCATCACAAAGATACAAGAAATTAACTTATCTATATATTGGTTCGTTATTTATTTCAGGAACAATCCAATTCGCTTATTATTTACATAATTCAAGTGATTTATATATGATTTATAGATTGGTGTTTATTTACTTTACAGGATTCTTATTATGATGATTTTATTCTGAATATTCTCATAAATTAATAATCAAAACAAAAGCAAGACACTTAATTAAACTTGCGTTTCTAAATATATTCATTCAAGGATCTTTGGCTGTATTTGGTGGAGCAATAATAAACACACACAATAGTGTTAATGCTCATTATATTATGATTGCTGCACCAACTGCATTAGCAATATTCTTGATAGGTATTCATCTATATCTTTCTTCATTGAAAAGAGATGATACTGTAACTATATTAAACTTCAAAAAACAAGCATTATTTGCATGTGTTTCTAATGTGGTTATTTTGATTGCATATGCAATAACAAGTCATTTTGTAAAAATGCCTATATGAACGGTATATAACAGCATTACCTTACATATTAACCAGAAAATATTGTAATGAATTAGAAGAATGTAAACCAAAAGAAAAATAATCTAAGGGTTATTTTTTTAATCTTTAAATATAGAAAACAAATAATCTAATACAGGATTTTTATATATAATATATATAACAAAATTTCAATGAAGAGAAGGTAGATAAGTAAACACTTTCATAGAGAGCCAGGATGGTGGGAGCTGGCAAAGTAAAGACTTAACGAGTTATCTTGGAGAAAATAAGTTAAACGCTATAAGTTTTAAGAGTCTATACAAGGGTGGTACGTTAGCCCCTTGTTATAGGCTTTTTTTATTTTATGTGAAAAAAGGAGATAAAAATGATGGAAACAAAATATAACCATAAAAAAGTTGAAGAAGGTAAGAATCAAGAATGAATTGATAAAGAAATTTTTTCAAAACACGACAAATCAAAGGAACCTTTCACAATCATTCTTCCACCACCAAATGTCACAGGTAAATTACACCTTGGACACGCGTGAGATGTTTCGTTGCAAGATGCAATTATTAGATACAAGAAATTAAAAGGGTTTGATACTTTGTGATTACCAGGTATGGATCATGCTGGTATTGCTACTCAAGCGAAAGTTGAAGTTAGATTACAACAACAAGGCATTTCAAAACACGAATTAGGTAGAGATAAATTCTTAGAAAAAGTTTGAGAATGAAAAGATGAGTATGCATCAACAATTAGAGAACAATGAGGTACGCTTGGAATTGCTTTAGATTACAAAAAAGAAAGATTTACACTTGATAAAGGTGCAAATGACGCCGTAAATAAAGTGTTTATTGAAATGTATAATAAAGGACTTATTTATAGAGGGAAAAGAGCTATAAACTGAGATCCTGAATTACAAACAGCACTTTCAAATATGGAAGTTATCGGAAAAGAAACAGAATCATCAATGTGATATTTCAAGTACCAAATAAAAGATTCTGAAGAATTCCTTAATGTTGCAACTACAAGACCTGAAACAATGCCTTCTGATGTAGCTGTTGCTGTTCATCCTGAAGATGAAAGATTCAAACACTTAGTTGGTAAAACAGCAATATCTCCATTGACTGGTAATGAATTACCAATCATCACTGATGAATATATTGAAATCGATAAAGGTACAGGAGCTATGAAAGTATCTGCACACGCTGCGATCGATATCGATATCATCAAAGCAAATAAATTAGAAATTAAAGAATCTATTTTAAAAGATGGAACAATGAATGAATTAGCTGGTGAATTCCAAGGTATTGATAGAATGGAAGCCAGAATAAAAATAGTTGAAAAATTAACAAGTGAAGATAAAGTTATTAAAACTGAAACTGTTATGAATAATGTAGGTTATTCTGAGAGAACTGGCGTTGCTGTTGAAACATTGGTTTCTGATCAATGATTTGTTAAAATGGCTCCACTAGCTAAAGATTTAATGAAAGATTTACAAGGTGAAGATGGGGTTAACTTTGTCCCTGAAAGATTCAGAAATACATTAGAGCGTTGAATGGAGAATGTTTATGATTGAACAATCTCTCGTCAACTATGATGAGGACATAGAATACCTGCATGATATAAAGATGGAGAAACAAAAGTTCAAGTTGAAACACCTGGTGAAGGATGAGTACAAGATGAAGATGTTTTAGATACATGATTCTCTTCTGGTATTGCACCATTCTCATTCCTAGGTTGACCAAATTCAATGGAAGATGTTAAGAGATATTATCCAACTAATGTATTAGTTACTGGTTATGATATTATATTCTTCTGAGTTGCTCGTATGTATTTCCAAGGTCTTGAGTTTATGGGTGAAAAACCATTCAAAGATGTATTAATTCATGGGTTAATTAGAGATGAGCAAGGTCGTAAGATGTCTAAGTCGCTTGGTAATGGTATTGATCCAATGGAAACAATTGAAAAATATGGTGCAGATGCATTACGTTGATTCCTATTAACAAATTCCGCCCCAGGTAATGATATTAATTATTCACCTCAGAAATTAGAAGCGGCTTGAAATTTAAATAATAAACTATGAAACATTTCAAGATATATCCTTGAAGTTATGGAACATTCAACAGATGAAATCACAGATGCTGATAAATGAATTCTTGATAAACTTTCTGTATTGGAAAAACAAGTATCTATCCGTATGGATAAATATGAATTCACTATTGTTGGTAAAGATATTTATAATTTCATCCAAAATGATTTCTCATCATGGTATATTGAAATGACAAAAGCGCAACCAAATAAAAAAGTTGCTGAAGATGTATTAAGAAAAACATTAATTATAATTGCTCCACTTCTACCATTTATTTCAGAAGAAATTTGATCTAAGTTTAATGAAGGAACAATATTTGAACAAGAATGACCAACAATCGAAACAGAAAAAGCTGATTACATTGATGATGTTATTGAAGTTGTTAAATCAATTAGAGAGTTTAGAGTGATACACAATTTACCAAATTCACAAGAGGTAAATTACTCAACAACTAAAGATATAAATGAAAAAACAAAATTATTTATTTCTAAATTAGCTAATGCTTCATATGAATTAAATGATGATGCTTTATTCAATCTAAAAGACTTTGATATTAATATTAAAATGACAGATGAAATGAAAGAAGCTGAAAAACAACGTATTGCTCAAGAAATAAAACGTCTACAAGGAGAAATTAAACGTTCTGAAGGAATGCTTGGTAATGAAAGATTCGTTAATAATGCTTCACCAGAAAAAGTTCAAATTGAAAAAGACAAGTATGAGAAATATAAAAAAGAGTTAGAAACTCTAATGAATTTATAAAAAGATAGATTTCTATCTTTTTTTAATACAAAAGTTAGTTAAACATAACTATATCTTCAAAAACAAGTGTTTATAATATTTATATGAAATATTTAAAAAATAACACACTACACACCTTGAAACTTGAAAAAGGTGATGTAGTATTTGAGGAGATTACAAATTATGCAACATTGCACGGAATTAAATTCGCCAAAGTTCAAATGTTCGGTGCAGTTTCAGATGTTACAATCGGTTTCTTATTAGAAACAGGGGAATACAAATGAAAAAAACTTGAAAAGAAAAGTTTAGAATTGCTTCCTTGCATGGGCTCGCTAGCATGGGATGGAGAAAAATTAGAACTACATATGCATGGTTCTTTCACGGACGAAGATTTTAAAGTGTATGGAGGACACATTAAGGAGATGAAAATTTTTGGAGTGGGAGAGGTATACATAACAGAATTATCTAAAAATAAAGTTTCTAAAAAATTAGATCCAGTCACAAATTTAAAATTATGAGATTTAGAATAATGCGGTGCATTATTTTTTTAAACATCATTTAGATAGATATATGGGAGTATAATTAAAGAGCACAAAGAATGTGTGTGAATATTGTAATGATATGTTTTGCATATCTAAAAGGAGACAAAATGAATGGTAAAATGAAAGCTTTCGTTGTAGAATCACCAGGAAACTGAAGTGTGAAAGAAGTTGACATCCCTAAACCTAAATCAAAAGAGGTTTTAATTAAGATGGAAACATCAGGGGTATGTCATACGGATTTACATGCTGCTAGATATGATTGACCAGTGGAACCAAAATTTCCATTAATACCAGGTCACGAAGGAATCGGTATTGTTACTGAACTTGGTGAAGGGTGTTCAAGATTAAAAGTTGGGGATAGAGTTGCTCTTGCATGATTACATGATACATGTGGAGATTGTGAATTCTGTCTTACAGGTAGAGAAACGTTATGTACAAAACAAAACATGACAGCTTATACAAAAGATGGTTCGTTTGCTGAATATGCAATTGGACATGAAGATTATGTTGGTATAGTTCCAGAAAAATTAGATATTGTTGCTGGAGCTCCCGTGGTATGTGCCGGTGTGACAACATATAAAGCTGTGAAACGTTCAAATGCCAGACCAGGTGATTGAATTGCTGTAGTTGGTGTTGGTGGTCTAGGTCAACTAGCAATCCAATACGCTACTGCAATGGGTATGAAAGTAATAGGGGTAGATATTGATGATAAAAAATCAGAATTAGCTCTTAAATCAGGTGCTAAGTTAGCAGTTAACGGTAAAAAAGTTAATCCAGTTGAATATGTTAAAGAAGTAACTAACGGTGGTGTTCAAGCTGTTGTTAATACTTCTGTTGCACCAATTGCATTCGAACAGGGATTTGAAATGTTAAAACCAGGAGGACGTGAAGTGTTGGTTGGACTTCCTGCTTCTGATAAAATTTCAATTTCAATCTTTTGAACAGTTCTACAAGGGAAAGAAATTGTTGGTTCTATTGTTGGGACAAGACAAGATCTTAAAGAAGCTCTTGCATATGCTGCAGAAGGTGCTGTTAAGTCAGAAATTACTAAAGTTATTCCGCTTGAAGGAGTTGATGAAATATTCGAACAACTACAAGAGGGAACATTTGTCGGTAGAGCGGTTATTGATTTTAGAAAATAATCCAATTAAAAAAAGAACATCCTTATTTAGGGTGTCCTTTTTTTAATATTTATTTTTATCGAATTTCTTAACGGACATTTCACATACTTTATAAGCAGGTACTAATATCGCTGTATAAATCGGAGCGATTATTGGTGTTTTTAATATCCTAGGTATTAAAGCTGTTTTGTAGAAAGCATTATAAGAATAATAACCAGGAGTTGCTTTATGCCTACCAAATCTTTGTAGATAGTGTATATAAGCAATCGGACCTCATATTCATATTCATATAACAATAATTAAGAACACTAAAGTACCTATTGATAATATTTGCTTTATATCATTGTTCTTGGTTATTTTAAAGGTGGTAAATAATGCTATTTGTATAACTATAAAGACGCCAGACATGCTATAAATTGCATAATCAATTGCTTGATCCATTTGTCTTCGGAAAACAAAGTGGTGATTTACAGAAACTGTTGCAACGATTGCCAAAGCAGTGAATACATTCAACATAATCATCGTCACTCATCATAATCAACCATCAGTTTTAAATAAATGCTTAAATGAACAAGTCATTAATACAATTCCAATTGGTATTATTGCATATTCCCACATCCAACGTCCGAATCCAACTCCAATTAAAAGAGTAAAATTATCCGCGATGATAGCTATAAATGAACCTTTGATGGGTCCGAAAATTAGTCCGTACAGCATCATGAATACAAAAGTAACACCAACTCTCATTAAACCACTGAAATTAATAGTTATAAATTTAAAAGAAATCATATGCATACCTAGTAATAAACCGGCAAGTGCAATCTCATAAATTGTCAATTTTAAATGTTTATCTTTAAAATTGGTGAAAGTGTTAATCAAACTAAATTCTTGATTTTTGTAATATTTTTGTACTAATGTCATTCATACAACCAACAAAATATTAAGTGTGAATAAATTTAAAATCATTACAATTCAAAGATTATCCACTTTATGTTTATTGGTTTCTGAAAAATGTAACTTTTTAAGTTTGGATAAATAAATGACACCACCAAAATAAAACGTAAGCACCGCTCCAAAAAGTAATGTTATACCGATGTAACAAAAAGCTAGTTCTGTTTTTGTGGGTATATGTTTATTGCTATCAATAACAGAAACTTTAAGGAGTGTTGTTGTTATTATTGCAAAGAGCAACAAAAACAATTGAACAAAACTTAATTCTTTAAAATTCTTAGTTTTTTTATTGTAGAGATTATCTTCATTGAGGAATTCATCTACTAAAACCTTGTTATTAGTTTTTATCATTTTTTAATATGTCTCCTATTGAATAAAAACTACCAATATATAATGTATTTTTTGTTTGATTTTCATAGAAATCCTTTAAATCCTTAACTTCTCCCGCATCAAGATCTTTAGCAGAAATAAAAGAATCATCGATTTGATAGACAAATATTTCTTTATTTTTAAAAAGATATTTTATTGTTTGTCATTCTTTTCTTTTTGAGATAGTTATAACAACTTGTTCAAAAGTTATTCCCTTATCAACCAAGTGTTCTAATGTAGCTTGGATTCCAACTTTGTTGTGAGCTACATCAATAATAGCTGTAGTGTTATTGATTTTTTGGAGTGTTGCCCTACCTTTTAAATCACTAAAATTCGGTTCAATATTAAATTCTTTCCTTAAGATTGCCGTTGCAAGTTTTTGATTTCTTATTTTGTAGTTAACACCTTCATTATTAACGATTATATGTTTGGCGTTTTTTTCTATTGTTTTTTGAGATATTCTTTCGTTCATTTTCTTTAGATCTGTACCAGAGTAGAAATTCATATTTTTATTTATAATCCCTATTTTATCTTCTAATACATCTTCTAATGTTTCTCCGAATAACTCCATATGGTCTCTACCTACTGAAGTAATAACACCAATCACACCATCAAATATATTACTTGGGTCGTGTGATCCACCTATGCCTGCTTCTAATATTATGTAATCACATTTTTGATCCTCGAAATATTGTAAGGCTGCGATAAACATAATTGAGAAGAAGTGCATGTTGCTATATTCCATATTTTCAATGTAATCTTCTAATGTTTTTGTATCAATGTTCTTATTATTAATTTTAATTCTTTCGTTAGCTGCAAAAATATGCGGTGATGTAAAAGTACCCACTTTAAATTCTTTTTGTAAATTTTCTGTTAAATAATGTGAAACAGAACCTTTACCATTTGTACCAACAACGTTAATTATTTTATAAGAAAACTTAAAACCTATCTTATCCAAGTAAGATTTTATGGTTTCATTTGTTGTATGCATTCTATTCGAAAATATTGATGTTATTAATTTCATGATTGTAGTAGGCCACTACAAAACCATTAGTGGATGAAGTGTCTCATCGCCTACAATATTGTAGTTCGCTCAAAGGCTATACTCCCGTCCTTTGATACTTAACGCTAAACACCGGCTCTAATAGTGGCGTCTTCATTATACTACTTGCTATTTTTTTAAATACAATTGTTATGGATTTTTATCTTTTAAAAGCAAACATAAATATAAAATTAATAAAAAAATAAATGTTATTTTAAAATAAACTAATATTTCCATTTGCAAGAACTTTTTAAAGGATATAAGTATATAATACTTTGGTGGATATTTATACTCATAATATGGTTGAGTGTTTCTACAAGGCACCCTAAATGCCGCTAATATCAATATCCCGTTTTAAGGAGAAGAAATGTATAAAACAAAAGTAGTAATCGGAGCTCAATGAGGTGACGAGGGAAAAGGTAAGGTTTCAGATTACCTTGCACAAAAAGCAGATCTAGTTGTTAGATACCAAGGTGGTAATAATGCTGGTCATACAATTGAATTTGGTGGAGAAAAATATGCTTTAAAACATATTCCATCTGGAGTTTTCAACCCAAAAACAAAAAACATAATGGCACAAGGAATGGTTATTAATCCAAAAATGTTATTAGATGAAATAGAAGCATTAAAAGTAAAGGGTATAACTGATTTCCAATTATTAATTTCGGATAGAGCTCACGTTATACTTCCATATCACTTGGATTTAGATGGTGCTTTTGAAGAATTAAAAGGTCCTGGTAAGAAAATTGGTACAACTAAAAAAGGGATCGGTCCTTGTTATGAAGATAAATATGCAAGAATCGGAATTAGATTCGGAGATTTCATTAATGAAGAAGTTTTCTTAGAAAAATTAGAAGATGCTTTATTAATCAAGAATAAAGTGTTAAAAGCATTTGATTTAAAGACATACACAGCAAAAGAAATATTCGATGAATATAAAGAATATGCTGCAATTTTAAAGGAAAGAGTTGTGGAAACTGGTTCATTATTAGCAAAAGAGATAGAAGCAGGTAAAGATGTAGTGTTCGAAGGTGCTCAAGGAGTTATGCTATGTATTGATAATGGGACTTACCCATTTGTCACATCATCATCACCAACAGCATCAGCAATTCCTTTATATGCAGGACTTTCAGCAAAACATATAACACAAACAATTGGTATTGTTAAAGCTTACACAACACGTGTTGGTACTGGAGCACTACCTACTGAAATAGCGGAAGAAGAAATTAATTCTGATATTCGTGAAAGAGGTAGAGAATACGGTACTGTTACTGGTAGAGCAAGGAGAGTTGGTTGATTAGATGCAGTTGTTCTAAAACATTCAGCAAGAGTTTCAGGGTTAACAGAATTAACTGTTACGTTACTTGATGTCTTAGACAATAGAGAAACTATTAAAATTGGTTATTCATATGAACTTGATGGGAAAGAAATCGATTATATCCCAGGTTCAAACAAAGAATATGAAAGAGTTCAAGTTAAATATTTAGAAATGCCTGGATGACAAGAAGATACAACAAGCGTTAAAACATTTGATGAACTACCAGAAAATGCAAAAGCATATATTAAGAAAATTGAAGAATTAACAAATGTTCCTGTGACAATTTTCTCAGTTGGTCCTGACAGAGAACAAACAATAGAAATTAATAAATAACACTTTTAAGGAGAAAAAATGATTTCAAGATATAGTACAGATGAAATGAATAAAATTTGAAGTGAAGAAAATTTCTATGATTCATGACTAAAAGTAGAATTATTTACCGCTAAAGCTTTTTCAGTTTTAAAAAATGAAATTCCTAATGAAGATATAGAAAAACTTTTCGCTAATGCAAAGTTTGATTTAAAGAGAATCAAAGAAATAGAAGCTATCACAAGGCATGATGTAATTGCTTTCACAAGATCTGTTTCAGAATCATTGGGTGAAGAAAGAAAATGAGTTCATTATGGACTTACTTCTACCGACGTTGTTGATACAGCATTTGGCTACAGAATAAAACAAGCTAATGAAATAATTAAAAAGGATTTAAATAATTTTTCTGAAACATTAAAAAAATTAGCGTTAGAAAATAAGTATTCTTATCAAATTGGTAGGACTCATGGTATTCATGGTGAAGTAACAACTTTCGGATATAAATTAGCACTTTGATTTGATGAGATGCAAAGAAATATTGAAAGATTTAATAAAGCTTCAGAAATAATTGAGATTGGTAAGATTTCGGGAGCGGTTGGTAATTATGCGAATATTGATCCAGATATACAAGATTATGTGTGTGAACAATTAGGTATTAATTCCTCTAAAATTTCTACACAAACACTTCAAAGAGATCGTCATGCTGAATATATTTTTACTATTGCATTGATTGGTTCAACGCTAGATAAAATAGCTGTTGAATTAAGGCATTTACAAAGAACGGAAGTGGGAGAAGTTGAAGAAGGTTTTGCTAAAGGTCAAAAAGGTTCTTCAGCAATGCCACACAAGAAAAACCCTATTTCTGCTGAAAACATTTCAGGACTTTCAAGGTTATTACGTGGATTTACAATACCTGCAATGGAGAATATACCTTTATGACATGAAAGAGATATTTCTCATTCATCAAATGAAAGAGTTATGTTCCCTGATGCAACAACATTGATTTCTTATATGTTGAGAAGACTTAATAGAGTTTTAAACAACTTAAAAGTTAACAAAGAAAGAATGAAAGAAAATATTGGACTTACTCATGGGGCAATATTCTCACAAAGAGTAATGCTTACAATCATTTCTGAAAATGGTTTAACTCGTGAAGAAACTTATGATAAAGTTCAACCGATAGCAATTGATTGCTACTCTAATAAAAAAGACTTTAGAGAAGAATTGTTAAAAGTTGGAGTAATTACAGAAGAACAAGCAAACACAATCTTTAACTTTGAACATTATTCAAGAAATATTGATAAAGTTTTTGAAAGACTTGGAATAAAATAAAAAAAAGCGATTATTTCGCTTTTTTATTTTCTTTAAATGAAAGTTCAAATGTTGCTGATCAAATCATTCCTCTTTTTAATTCTATGATTTTATCCTTCTTGGTAATATCAGCAGGAGCATCATATCAAGAATCATTTGTTCCATATCATGGTTCGATACATATAAAATTATCATCTTTTGGTTTTCAAACTTGTACATGAGGTGAATCAAATTTGAAATTCAAAGTTAGGTTATCAGTGACTAAGTTTAATTCCTTATCTTTAATATCTTTAGCAATTAATGTGTCATAATCTTTCCCAAAACCTAAGGCTTTTAAAGGAAGTTTTTCGATTAAGATTTGTTTATCTTCAATCATACCCTCTAAATTAATTAAGTTAGTTTCTGGAATGTTAGTTATATAAGAAGTATCTTGAATTTTGAATGCTGGGTGAATTCCAAATTGGAAGAAAGCATCTTCTTTACTTAAATTAGCTAGCTCATAATTAATGTATAAAGTATCTCCTTCTAGACCTATTCTTTGTGTTATATCCATCATAAAAGGGAATTTTTCTGTATCTAATAAAGTTGCTACGGATAACATTTCTCCGTTTTCAAAGAAAGTTTCTCATTCTAAATCTTTTCAAAAACCATGTTTTGGCATGTCATATTTTTTGCCATTAAATTCAAAACCTTTTGAAAATCCTAATGATGGGAAAATAATAGGGAAACGTTTTTGTCATCCTCCATCAGCTTGATATAATGTTTCTATACCTTTAAATTTTATTGATTTTACTTCTGCGTTGCTATTCAGTTCTATTTCTATGTTTTTATTATTTAATTTCATATATTAATATTGCTCATTTTCAAAGTTTTTTGTTATACTATAAGAGCAACATGTGTTGCAAAAAGTAGATTACTTCTCACCTGATGGTTATACCATGGGTCTTGCTACACAATTATGTAGTTTGTGAGAAGTGGTTAGAACCACTTTTTTAAATTTTACAATAGAAGGAGCTTATTATCGCTAGAATTCATAATAGAAAAAAACCTAAAGCAGAGCATTTAGTAAATAGAGACATACCCTTTCCTAAGGTATT
>NZ_PSZP01000020.1 GCF_004335995.1 Mycoplasma todarodis | reverse complement strand
AATGAATAGAAACGAAGTTATAAAATACCCAATTCTTACAGAGAAATCATATGCATTAATGGGTCAAGGTGTTTACACATTCGCTGTAGACAGAAGAACAAATAAAACTGAAGTTAAGAAAACAGTTGAGTTCATCTTTGGAGTTAAAGTAGCAAAAGTTAATATTGCTAACGTAGCTAAAAAGGCAACTAAACTTGGAAGATATGCAGGATTCACAACAGCATACAAAAGAGCAGTTATCACATTAAAAGAAGGACAAATTAACATTTTCCCAGAGGAAGCTCCAGTTCAAGAAGCTCCAAAAGCGGCAAAAGAAGTTAAAAATGAAGGACCTTCAGAAGCTGAATTAAAAGCAGCAGCAAAAATTAAAGCAAAAGCAGAAGCTAAAGAAGCAGAAGCAAAACCAGTTAACAACCGCAAACATTTTCAAACAAAGGAGAAAAACATGGCAATTAAAAAATATAAAGCCACTACCAATGGTAGACGTCACATGACATCTCTAGATTACAAGAAAAATCTATCAGGTCATGCACCAGAAAAATCATTGATGGCACCATTAAAGTCTCACGCTGGTCGTAACAACTCAGGTTCTATAACAGTTAGACACAAGGGTTCAGGGGTTAAGCGTAAATATAGAATTATAGACTTTAAGAGAAATAAAGACGGTATTCCAGCCGTAGTTACAACAATTGAATATGATCCAAATAGATCAGCAAACATTTCATTAGTTGTATATAAAGATGGAGAAAAAAGATATATTCTGTCACCAAAAGGTATTGAATTAGGACAAGAAATTGTTTCAGGAGACAAAGCTGACATTAAAGTTGGTAATGCACTTCCATTAAAATTCATTCCAGAAGGTACAACAGTTCACAACGTAGAAATGCACCCAGGACATGGTGGACAACTAGCTAGATCAGCTGGTACATCAGTACAAATCCTAGGTAAAGACGAAGATGGTAAATATGTTATCGTTAGACTTAAATCAGGTGAAGTTAGACGTATTCTAGCTACATGTAAAGCAACTATTGGTGTTGTCGGAAACGAAGAACACTCATTAGTAAACTGAGGTAAAGCCGGTCGTAATAGACACAGAGGTATTAGACCTACAGTTCGTGGTTCTGTAATGAACCCAGTAGATCACCCACATGGTGGTGGTGAGGGTAAACAACCTATTGGTAGAAAAGCCCCAATGACACCTTGAGGTAAAAAAGCTCTTGGAGTTAAAACAAGAGATAAGAAGAAAGCTTCTACTAAATTAATTATAAGAAGAAGAAAGGGGAGTAAATAATGGCTAGATCACTTAAAAAAGGTGCTTTCATTGATGATCATTTAATGAAAAAAGTAGTAGCAATCGTTGAAAACGGTGCTCCTAAAAAACCAATTAAAACTTGATCAAGAAGATCAACAATCTATCCTAACTTTGTTGGACTTAATTTCCAAGTTCACAATGGGAAAGACTTCCTTGATGTATTTGTAACAGAAGATATGGTAGGACACAAACTTGGAGAATTCGCGCCAACAAGAACATACACAGGGCACGGGAAAGACAAAGGTAAGAAATAATGGCAAAAGCAACAGCATCAGTTAAATTACAAAGAGTCTCACCAAGAAAAGCTAGATTAGTAGCTGACCTATTCAGACACAAACACGTGTCAGAAGCAATCGCAATTCTAAACAATACAAATAAGAAGTCAACAGTTTTATTCTTAAAACTACTTAACTCAGCAATCGCAAATGCCGTAAATAATCACGGGATGAACGCTGAAAAATTAGTTGTAACAGAAGTTACAGTTAATGAAGGACCAACATTAAAAAGATTTCAACCAAGATCACAAGGTAGAGCTTACTCTATCTTAAAAAGAACTTCACACCTAGCTGTGACAGTGGAAGAGAAATAGGAGGCATCATGGGACAAAAAGTTAATCCAAATGGATTCCGTTACGGGATCACTAAAAAACACGAATCAACTTGATATGCTGACAAAGCAGATTTCGCAGGATACCTGTTAGAAGATCAAAAAATCAGACAATATGTTGAGAAATTCGTAAGAACTTACCAAATTGGTAAAGTTGAAATTACACGTACACAATCAGAAGATGTTACTTTAACAGTACATACTGCTAAACCTGGTGTACTATTAGGTGAAAATGGGTCAAACCTAGAAAAATTCACTAATGATATTAAAAAACACACAAGAAACAGACAATTAAAACTAAACGTTAAAGTTGTTACAATTCAAAAACCAGAACTAAACGCTAGATTACTAGCTGAAGAAATCGCTGTTAAACTAGAAAACCGTGGTTCTTTCCGTGCAGCTCAAAAAATGGCTATGAGATCATGTCTAATGGCTGGAGCTAAAGGGATTAAAACACAAGTATCAGGTCGTTTAAACGGTGCTGATATGGCTAGAGCAGAAGGTTACCAAGAAGGTATCATGGCTCTACATACACTAAGACAAGATGTGGATTATGCTCAAGCTACTGCACGTACAACTTACGGTGCAATTGGTATTAAAGTATGAGTTTCACTAGGAGAAATCCTGGAAGGAAGTAAATAATGTTACAACCTAAAAGAACAAAATATAGAAGACCTTTTAGAATTTCACACGAAGGTGTTGCAAAAAGAGGTAAAACAGTTGCCTTTGGTGACTTCGGATTACAAGCTGTAACTTCAAACTGAATTACAAACCGTCAAATCGAAGCTGCTCGTATTGCTATCACTCGTGCTATGGGTCGTGAAGGACAAGTATTCATCAGAATCTTCCCTCACCTATCAAAAACAGCTAAACCTATCGGAGTACGTATGGGTAAAGGTAAAGGTTCACCAGATAAATGAGTAGCGGTTGTTAAAGAACAAACAATCATGTTCGAAGTAAATGGTGTATCAGAAGAAATCGCAAGAGAAGCACTAAGACTAGGTATGCACAAATTACCAGTTAAATGTAAAATAGTAGCTAAGGAGGCCAAATAATGTTAATGAAAGAATTAAACTCAAAATCAATCGAAGAGCTTCAAACATTAATTGAAGACCTTAAAGCAGAACTATTCATGCTTAGATTTAAAAACTCAACAGGTCAATTAGACCAAACTAACAAAATTAATCTTGTTAGAAAAGATGTAGCTAGAGCGTTCACAGCTATAAACGCTAAAAAAGCAGAAGTAAAGGAAGGTAAATAATGGAAAGACAAACATCACGTAAATCATTAAATGGTTTTGTTGTTTCAACTAAAAATGAAAAAACAGTTGTTGTAGCTGTTGAAACATATAAAAAACACCCACTTTACGCTAAGCGTTTTAAATCAACAAAAAGATATCAAGTACACGTTGAAGGAATCGAAGTTGCTATGGGTGACTTTGTAAGAATCGACGAGTGTAGACCAATGTCAAAAACAAAAAGATTTAGACTAGTAGAAGTACTAGAAGCTAAGAAAGAAGGTAAGTAATGTTACAAGAAATGTCAAGAGCTAACGTTGCTGATAATTCTGGAGCAAAAGAAGTAGGTATTATTAGAAACTTAGGTGGTTCAGTAGTGAAAACATCTAATATCGGAGACGTAGTAGTATGTTCAGTTAAAAAAGCTACACCAAATGGTGCAGTTAAAGCTGGAGCAGTAGTACGTGCCGTAATCGTTCGTTCAACTTACGGAGTGAAGCGTAAGGATGGATCACACATTAAATTTGACGATAACGCAGTAGTTATCATCAATGATAATAAACAACCAAAAGGTACACGTGTATTTGGACCAGTAGCAAGGGAACTGCGTGAGGCAGGATACATGAAAATTGTATCTCTAGCACCAGAGGTTATTTAAGGAGTCGTTATGAAAATAAGAAAAAATGATGAAGTTATAGTAATCGCAGGTTCAGAAAAAGGGAAAATCGGTAGAGTTCTATCAGTTAACCCAAAAACACAAAGAATCACTGTAGATAAAATTAATATAGTTAAAAAACACGTAAAACCTTCACAAACAAACCCAGATGGTGGAATCCAAGAAATGGAAGCACCAATTCATATCTCAAATGTTGCGATATATGTTAAAGCTGGTAAAGATAAAGCAGCAAACTCAAGAGTTGGATACGAAATTAAAGATAACAAGAAGATTAGAATTGCTAAAAAAACAGGAAAAGCAATTTAATAAGGAGCAATTATGACATTAAAAGAAAAATACAATAACGAAGTTGTTAAAGCACTTCAAGAAAAATTCAACTACAAATCATCAATGCAACTTCCAAAAATCGAAAAAATCGTGATCAACCAAACAGCTGGTAATGAAGTTTCAAACTCAAAAGCTATTGAGGAAGTTCTAAAAGAACTAGAAGCAATTACTGGTCAAAAACCATTAGCAACTATTGCTAAAAAATCAAATGCATCATTCAAACTAAGAGAAGGAATGCCAATGGGAGGGAAAGTTACATTACGTAGAGACCGTATGTGAGACTTCCTAAATAAATTAATCTCAGTTGCAATTCCTCGTATTAGAGACTTTAGAGGTGTAAATGATAAAGCTTTCGATGGTAGAGGGAACTTCTCTCTAGGTATCAAAGAACAAATCATTTTCCCAGAAATTGACTTTGATAAAGTAAGAAAAGTAAGAGGGATGGATATTATTATTGTTACTTCAGCTGAAACAGATGAAGAAGCAAAAGAACTGTTAAAACTACTAGGAATGCCTTTTGTTAAGGCAGCAAAATAAGGAGAGAATTATGGCAAAAAAATCATTAAAAGAAAAACAAAAGAAATCAGCTAAATTCTCTACTAGAGAATATACAAGATGCGAATTATGTGGACGTCCACGTTCAGTAATCAGAAAATTCAAGGTATGTCGTGTTTGCTTTAGAAAATTAGCACACGAAGGTAAAATACCTGGTGTAAGAAAGGCGAGTTGATAATATGGGAATTATTACAGATCCAATTGCAGATATGCTTGTTAGAATCAAGAATGCAAACCAAAGAAAACACAAGGATGTAGCTATGCCACATTCAAAAGTTAAGGAAAACATCGCAGTTATCCTAAAATCAGAAGGTTTCATCTCAGGATTCTCAGTAGCGGGCGAAGGCAAAGATAAAAAAATAACAATTGCACTTAAATATAAAGGTGCTCAAAGAGCGATTACAGGGGTTAAGAGAATTTCTAAACCTGGTTTACGTGTTTACGCTGGAGCTGAAGACTTACCAAAAGTTCTTTCAGGATTCGGTACAGCAATCATTTCTACTTCAAACGGAATCATTACAGATAGGGAAGCAAGAAAAGCCAACGTTGGTGGCGAAGTATTAGCTTACGTGTGATAGTCTATGTCTAGAGTAGGTAATAGAGTTATCAACATCGCTGAAGTAAAAGGTGCAAAAGGAACAATCACTCGTGAATTTTCACCACTAATCGCAATTGAAGTAAAAGAAGGACAAGTAACAACAGTTCGTGCAAATGAAAATAAGCACACTAAACAATTACACGGTACAACAAACGCTCTAATCAATAACATGATTATTGGTGTATCACAAGGGTTCAAAAAAGAACTTATTATTAAAGGTGTTGGTTACAAAGCCGCACTACAAGGGAAAGAACTAGTAGTTAATGCTGGTTACTCACATTACAGTTGAAGTTACAAAACAAACTGAAGTATCAGTATCAGGTATTGAAAAAGAAAAAGTTGGACAATTAGCAGCAATCATCAGAGACATAAGAAGACCAAACCCATATTCAGGTAAAGGAATTATGTACAAGGATGAGATCATCAGAAGAAAAGAAGGAAAGGCAGCAGGTAAATAGTAATGGCAAAATTATCAAGAAACGAATCTCGTAAAAGAAAACATTTACGTATTAAGAATAAATTAGCAGCTACATCACCAAGAATAGTTGTCTTCAAATCTCTAAAGAACATTGAAGTTCAATTAATCGATGATGCTCAAGGTAAAACATTAGCAGTTACTTCATCACTTACACTTAAATTAGAAAACGGTGGAAATGTTGAAGCTGCTAAAACAGTAGGAGCAGACTTTGGTAAAAAAGTTGCAGCTCTTAAATTAGAAAAAGTGGTATTTGACCGTTCAGGTTATGTATATCACGGTAGAGTACAAGCGCTAGCAGACGCAATCAGAAACGAAGGAGTTAAATTCTAATGGCAGAAAACAAAGAAACAAAAACAGTAGAAGTAGTAGCAACTAAACCAGTTGCAGCACCTAAAGCTCCCGCAGCTGGTGCAAGAAACGCTTCTAACGCAAGAAACAACAACGGACGTAGACCTCAAAGAGGAAACGGACGTAGAAGATTCAACAACAGAAGACAAACAGAGTTTGAAGAAAAAGTTGTTAACATCGCAAGAGTTACAACAGTTGTTAAGGGTGGGCGTAGATTCTCATTCTCAGCACTAGTTGTTGTTGGTAACAAAAAAGGTAAAGTTGGTTGAGGTTGAGGAAAAGCAAACGAAGTTCCTGACGCAATCAGAAAAGCCATCAAAGACGCACGTAACAATATGATCGTTGCGCCAATCATTGATAAGAGAACAGTACCACATGAACAAACAGGTATATTCTTAGCATCAAAAGTTCTAGTTAAATCAGCTCCAAAAGGTAAGGGAATCATCGCTTCAGGTGCTATCCGTACAGTTGTTGAGCTTGCAGGATACACAGATATCTATACAAAATCACTTGGTTCAAGATCTAAAACTAACTCAGTTAAAGCTACAATCGACGCTCTTAAAAACTTAAGAACAGTTGAAGAAATCGCAAAATTAAGAGACGTTAAAGTTTCTGACATAACAGGATAGGAGATTTTTATGAAATTACACGAATTAAAATCAACAGAAGGATCAAGAAAACTAAGAACTAGAAAAGGACGTGGACACGCTGCTGGTAAAGGTAAAACTGCGGACAAAACAAAAGATCAGGTGGAGGAGTACGTCCAGGATTTGAAGGGGGACAAAACCCATGATTCAGACGTCTACCTAAACGTGGATTTACAAACGTTAACCACGTTGAATACGAAACAGTTAACCTTTCAACATTAGATAAAGCTTTCAAAGCTAATGATGTTGTAACTAAAGAAATTCTTTTAGAAAAAAGAATCACTAGAAGAAAAACAATGCCAGAATCCAAGTTCAAGCTATTTCAGCTTCTGCTAAAGAAGCAATTGAAGCAGCTGGAGGAAAAGTAGAGGTTAAATAATATATGCGTAACAAAATCTTAAATGGTTGAAGGGGTACATCCGCTTTCTTCCGTAATACAAAGAGCAAAACTAAAAACTTTTTTAGAAATAAGCAACTGCTTACTAAGATTTTGTATACGCTATTACTATTATTAATCTTTAGGATAGCAGCCACAATTACTGTGCCTGGTGTTAAAGCTTTTAATACAAATGCCGCAACCGATCCTTCATCATTCTTAGGTTTGATGGATATGATGGGTGGTGGAGCAATAAAGAGATTCTCAATCGTAGCATTGGGAATTTCTCCATATATTACAGCATCCATTTTGATGACGATATTGCAGTCGGAATTCTTCCCTCCAATATATCGATTAGCCAATTCAGGTGCTGCTGGTAGAAGGAAAATAAACATAATAACTAGGTGGTTAACACTTATATTTGGTATTTTCCAAGCTATCACAATAGCAAAATCATTCGAATCACAAGGATTCCTAACAATAATTCCATCATTAAATACACCATGATTTATTTACTTTGGAATTCCAGTTATTTTGTTAGCAGGTTCAATGTTTACATTGTTCCTGGGTGAACAAATTACTCAAAAAGGTGTTGGTAATGGTACTTCATTAATTATTTTTTCAGGTGTAGCTGTAGGGTTACCTTCAAAATTTAAATTAGCATATGACTTCTTTGTTTCTTCAAACGGAGGGGCAAGTACATTTGTAGGTATTATTAACTTTGTTGGATATATAGCGCTATTCTTAGTTCTTATATTCGTCATTGCTTATATTTATAAATCAGAACGTCATATACCATTGCAACAAACAGGTAGAGGTTTAACACAAGATAAGAAACAAATGTCTAGATTGCCTATTAAGGTTAATACGGCTGGAGTTATGCCCGTTATGTTCGCGGCACTTATAGTTGTTATACCTTTACAAGTAGCTCAATTATTACCGAGATATTCTGAATCAAGATTCTGAATTGAACACAATATGAGATTTACAGATCCAATTGGGTTATCACTATACATACTAGTTATTCTAATATTCACACTAATTATGTCTATATTAATCTTCACACCTTCAAAAGTGGCGGAGAACTTCTCTAAAAACGGGACATTCATCCCAGGGATTAGACCAGGGGAAGAAACAGAAGTTTATTTAACAAAGGTATTATTAAGATTAGCTGTATTCTCAGCGATATTCTTATCAGTTATCTCTGCTTCTTCTTATGTAGAACAAATTTTAGGAATGGATAGAAATATAACATTTAGTGGTACATCACTAATCATTCTAGTGTCAGTTGCTATTGAAACGTTAAATCAAATTAAGACCAGGGGTAAATCTGGTAAAATTACCAAAATACAAAAACATAAAATGGTATCTAAAAACAAAAAAGGTACTAAAGAGGATAACTCTACAGGAGGGTTACTATGATAAACAAATTTATATTTCTAGGGCCTCCAGGTGTAGGAAAAGGTACTTTAGCTTCAAAATTATCTGAAACAAAAGGTATAAAACATATTTCTACAGGTGATATCTTTAGAGCTGAAATCAAAAACAAAACAGATTTAGGTTTAAAAGTTATCGATATAACATCAAGAGGAGAATATGTTCCTGACGAAATCACAAATGAAATCGTTAAGAATGTTCTTGAATCAAAAGAGATACAAGAATCAGGATTCCTTCTAGATGGGTACCCAAGAACAATAAATCAAGCAGAATTCCTTATTAAAGAGGATCTGCAACCTCAAAAGGCTATTCTATTGGAAGCACCAACAGAGGTTATTGTCGAAAGACTAAGTGGAAGAAGAGCTTGTCAAAAATGTAAACAAAACTACCACATAAAATATAATAATTCAAAGAGCAGATGACATGCCTGAAGCGATCCAAAAACGTCTTGAAGTTTATAAAAATCAAACAAAAGTTTTAATTGATTTTTACGAAAAGCAAGGAATTTTGGTAAAATTTAATGCAGATAAGAAACCAGATGACATATTTGCTGATATCGAAAGAGAGCTATTTTAATGATTAGTATAAAATCAAAAGATGAGATAGCTAAATTAAAGAAATCAGCTGCTATCCTGGCCGAAGTTAAGCAAGAGCTTAAGACTTTAGTAAGACCAGGGGCGACAGGATTAGAACTTGATACTTATGCGGAAAAACGTATAAGAGAACTTGGTGGAACTCCATCCTTCAAAGGATATATGGGATTCCAACATACATTATGTATTTCACTTAATGAAGATCTAATTCACGGTATACCAAACAATATTAAATTTAAAGATGGAGATATTGTAAAGATTGATATGGGTGCTGTCTATAAAGGATATCACTCAGATTCAGCTTTCACTATCGGATTAGGGACCATCTCTAAACAAGATAAAAAGGTTATCGATGTTGCTGAGCAGTCATTCTATAAAGGAATTGACGCCATTAAGCCCGGAGCACGTATAGGTGACATTGGTCACGCTATTGGATCATTTGTTGATTCAAAAGGGTTATACGTACCCGATGATTTCACAGGACATGGAATTGGTTCATCATTACATGAAGAACCTTACATACCAAATTATGGTAATCCAGGAACTGGACCATTATTAAGAGATGGTATGGTTATATGTATCGAGCCTATGATAATGCAAGATACAGAAGAAGTAGTTATTTTAGAAGATGGATGAACTGTTCGTTCAATTTCAGGAAAAAATACTTCACATTACGAACAAACTATCTTAATTGAAAATGGATACCCAGTTATCCTAACAGAGAAGGAGGACTAATGGCTTCAAATGCTATTAAAATGGAAGGGAAAGTAACAGTAGCGCACTCTACAATGGAATATGACGTTCAACTAGAGAACGGCGTAATCATCAAGGCCCGTGTTTCAGGTAAAATCCGTGTACACCACATTCGCATTTTACCTGGTGATACTGTAGATGTAGAAGTTTCCCCATATGACTTAACACGCGGGAGAATCGTGTATAGACACAAATAATGTCTATAAGCATTCACTAATAAACAAACAAAACAATTTTTAAGAAAATTAACAGGAGAACAATTATATGAAAGTAAGAGCATCAGTAAAAAAGATGTGTAAAGACTGTAGAACTATCAAGAGACGTGGAGTGGTTAGAGTTATTTGTAAAACTCCTAAGCACAAACAAAGACAAGGTTAAGGAGATAAATTATGGCACGTATATTAAATATCGAAGTACCTAACGACAAAAGAGTCGTTATCTCACTAACTTACATTCACGGAATTGGAAGCTCACTGTCAAAACAAATCTTAAAAGAAACAAACATCGATGAAAGCACAAGAGTTAAAGATCTAACAGATGATCAACTTAACGCTATTCGTCAAGCTGCAAACAAATACACAACAGAAGGTGATTTACGTAGAGACGTTGCATTAAACATTAAACGTCTTATGGAAATTAAAGCGTATAGAGGATTACGTCACAGAAGAGGACTTCCAGTTAGAGGTCAAGTGACTCAAAAGAATGCACGTACAAGAAAAGGCCCAAGAAAAACTGTGGCCGGTAAGAAAGGTTAAACCATAATGGCAAAGAAAATCAAAGCTAAAAAAGCTAAAAAGAAAAACATTACAACTGGTGTAGCCCACATTCACTCTACACACAACAATACAATCATCACATTCACAGACGAACAAGGTAACGCATTCGCTTGATCATCATCAGGTGCTATCGGTTACAAAGGTTCAAAAAAATCAACACCTTATGCAGCACAATTAGCAGCAGCTGCAGCAGCTGATTCAGCTAAAGAACACGGACTAAAAGAAGTACGTGTTGAATTAAAAGGTACAGGTCCAGGTAAAGATTCAGCTAGAAAACAACTAGAAATCTCAGGACTAAAAGTAACTCAAATTAAAGACGTTACACCAGTTCCACACAACGGAACAAGACCACCTAAAAAAGTATTAAGAAGAAGAGGTTAATATGGAAAAATTTATGAAACTAGCATACTCAGAAATTAAAAAACAAAGAATCTCAGAGTACGAAACAGCATTTACAATTCAACCACTTGAAAGAGGCTTTGCAAACACATTAGGAAACGCTATTAGAAGAGTTCTTCTATCATCAGTTACTGGTGTAGCACCTTTTGCGACAAAAATTGCTGGTGTGTCTCATGAATTCCAAACACTTGCAAATGTTGAAGAAGACGTTGTACAATTAATTCTTAATTTAAAAGAACTTAAATTTACATACAACCCAGAAATTATTAAAGATGAAGAAATTTATACAATTTCAATTAAATCTCCAAAAGGAGAAGTTACAGCTGCTGATTTAATATTACCAGTTGGAATGGAAATTGTTGACCCAACACAACACATCGCTACAGTTTCAAAGGCTAAAGCGTTAGAACTTGAACTATTCGTTAGATCAGGTAGAGGTTTTGTTGGATTTGATAAAAATAAAGATTTCGTTAAATCAGTATCAACACAAATTGAAACTAAATTAGCATCAGGAAACATTATTGCTATCGATTCAGATTTCTCACCAATTAAACAAGTTGCTTACGAAACAAAAGAATTAAACTCATCAGCTCCTATTATTCAAGAAGCTTTAGAGTTTAAAATTAAAACAAATGGTTCAGTGGAAGCTAAAGACGCATTAGCTCAAGCTGCAAACATCTTAATGTCTCACTTAGCAATCATGCAAGATATTTCAAACCTAGATGCAGAGGAAGTATTTGAAGAAGCTAAAAAAGCTGAAGAAAATTCAAAATCACTTTCACTGTCAATCTCTTCATTAGATCTTTCAGTAAGATCATACAACTCTCTTAAGAGAGCCGGATACAACAAGGTTGCAGATATTTCAAACTTAACATTATCAGAACTTGAGAACATCAAGAACTTAGGTAAAAAATCAGTTTCAGAAATCATCGAAAAACTTGAAACTCACGGAATCACATTTAAAGAAGGAGACGAATAATGGCTAACCCAACACAATTATTTAGAAGAAACGCTGAATGAAGAAAAGGTGTTATGCGTTCATTAGTAACTGATGTTATCGTTTACGGTAAAATCACTACTACTGAAACAAGAGCTAAAGTAAAAAGAATACTTTAGCTTCTAGACGTCAAGCTGCTGCTTACCTAAGAAATGTTAAAACAACAGATGGTAAAGCAACTGCTCTACAACACTTATTCAACGTTGTAGGTCCTAAGTACAAAGACAGAAACGGTGGTTACACACGTGTAATCAAACTGCCTGCAAGACTTGGTGACAACTCAAAAATGGCGATTGTAGAACTAGTTTAGTTTAATAATACTAACTTATTACAGTTATAGAAACCCTTATGGGGTTTTTATTTTGCAATTTTTTATTTTAAAACACATATTAGTATATGAGAATAAAAAAACAAGAAGATATTAAAGATTGTGGAATTTCTATTTTACAAGCATTTCACAATTATTTTTACAATAGATGAATCAATATCAATATTTTCAAGAAAAAGGCTTTATATGGCTTAAAAGGTATTAATGTTGAAGGGATGTGCGAGTTGGCACGAGTCTTTGGTATGAAACTTTCCCCTATGAAAGGTAATATAGAGGCATTGAAAGATTTAAAACTGTCAAAACCTATAATTGCTTTAATTGGTAACGAAGAAGAAAATCATTATGTCATTATTGAAAAGATACGTAAACGTCATTTGAAGATAACTGATCCTATGACTGGACAAACTGAATGGATTCCATTCAAAAAATTCCAATTCCAATTTTTGGATATCATTATTTATGTTGAAAAAATTGGGTATTCACACAAACACGTAAAAGTCAATTCTATATTTGAATATCTTACGCAATTCAAAACATTAATCCCTCTACTGTTAATTTCAACTTTAATCTCTATACTTGTTTTATTTTCTTCATCATTTTTTATGAAAATAATCATGGATCAAGTTATACCCGGCGCACTTAACAAGACTTTGATAGTTCTTTTTGTTGGGTTTGTAACAATGAGTGTTTTGGGGGCGTTGAATAATGGTTTTAAGAATTTTGTTATTTATAAAATGTCTTTACAAATATCTATGGAAATAACTAATAAATTTAATAATAAAGTTAAGAATGTTAAGTTGATGGAGTTGCAAAAATTAACTAGAACAGATTTGATGAGAAGAGCTGCCTTCATAGAACCTATTTCACTCTTTATATCTTCAACTGTTTTTTCTATTTCTTCAGAAGTCCTGATGTGCTTAATTTCTTCTGTTGTGCTTATTTGGATAAATGTTAAATTATTCCTAATATCAGCAATAGTTATGTCATTATTGTTAATTTCTACTCTTATAAGTCAAACAATTTTAAATAAGAAGTATGGTAAATATATAAAAAGTCAAATAGAGAACGCTACAATTAATTTAGATTCGCTTGGTATGAGCAAACAATTGAAGAATCCCTCGTTAAAAACCTTTTTCTTAATTAAACAAAGTGAGTGTTTATACAATTTTAAAAAAATAGATAAGAAAATTTGAATAATCAACAATATTTACGAGGTTATCGAAACGATTATTACCAGTATTTCTCCATTGGTAATAGTTGTTATAGCTACTAATTATGTGATTGAATCCAAACTATCGATAGGTTCATTGATATTGTATATTTCTATGTTTCACTTCTTTGTTAATCCGACAACATCAATAGCGAATGTTGTTGTTAAATTTCCTTTGATAAAAAAAGAAATGGATATGTTGCAATATGTATTGGATTTCAAGGAGGAAAAAATAAATCTAAAAGGTAAACAAATCAAAGAAATAAAGAATATTAAACTTTCGAACATATCTTTTGGTTTTGAAACTGGTAAAACACTATTGAAAATTAAACAATTTGAAATCAATAAACATATAAGGCTCAAAGGTGAAAACGGGTCAGGTAAAACAACATTTCTAGATATCATAAGTACTAATTACAACATTCCTGGAGTTTACTACAATAATTTAGAAACAAAATACTACAACTTAAATCAATTAAGGGAATCAATTTTCAGGATTGATCCATCTGATTATTTGCCAAGTGTTAAAGTCATTGAATATCTAACTAATAACAACGCAAAACAATACAAGGTGTTTCTCGAAAATTATCAAACTTTTCACTTGGATGAAATTATTAAAAAAATGAATATTTCTTTGGATAAAAAAATGATTAATAATGCTTCTAATTTTTCGTCAGGTCAAAGACAAATGATACAGTTATTAAAATTATTTACTAAAGAATATAAAATAATTATGCTTGATGAAGCGTTTGATAATATTGAGAAAGAAAATTGTGAAAAAGTGATAAGTTCAATAAGTGATTTGCATAAAAACGCTCTTTTTATAGAAATATCTCATAATAATATATTTGTAAAAAAAGGTAAGGAGGTAAATGTTGAGTCATTTAAGCAAAATTAAAAAATGAGTTTGAATAAGCTTTACGTTAATCCTACTATTGTTGGGAGGGGTGACATATTATGTTTTAACCAGAAAAATAGAAAAATACATAGTGGTAAAAATCAAAGTTTCAAAAAACAGCATTGATAAAATATTGATGAATTCTCAAGATGTTATTTTAGTGAATAAAGACTCTAAAATGAGGATTAAATTAATGCATAAATATTATGATGTGACTATTGAAGAGATTGAGGATAAAAAAGATGGTAAAACAGAGGTGGTGATAAAAGAAAAAATACCTGATTTTACAATAGGTAGCACTTTAGAAGCAAGGATAATTTATTCTTCTATTCCAGTTTGAGAAAAAATCATTGAACGATAGTGTTATAATTCTTTTGATGAATAAAATACACATAACAAACAACACAAAATACAACTTTGAACATGAACAATTATTCGAACAAATAGTATCTTTGGTTGGAGGACAATTTAATACAGATGCACCTATTGAGGTTAGTGTGATTATTGTTGACAACAAAGAAATAAAAAAATTGAATAATGAATATAGAGGAAAAGATTACGCAACTGATGTTCTTTCGTTTCCGCAAGGTGCGATTGAATTAAGAGAACAAATAGGTTACTACTTAATGGGTGATATTTTCATCTCTTGAGAAAAAATTGAAGAACAAGCAATTCTATTTGGGCACACCACAAAGAGAGAATGATCATATTTATTTACTCATGGTATGCTACATCTATTTGGTCTTGATCACATGACACCAGAGGAAGAAACACATATGAATTCTTTGGCGTATGAGGTTATGGAAAAGATTGAAGTGGGTAGAGAGTAATGAAAAAATTTATAAAAAAAACACAACGTAAATTTCTCTATGCATTAATCGGTCTTTGAGTGACTGTTAAAGAAGAAAAATCATTATTAACCCACATGTTAATCACAGCAGTGGTTATTGGATTGGGTATATGAGTGAAATTATCATTAACTCATTGAGCAATTTTGGTGATTACCATTTCCATTGTAATGGGATTCGAAGTTCTTAACACGGCTATGGAAGCCTTGGTTGATATGATCTCTTTTCAATATAATTTAAAAGTTAAAAAAGTTAAAGATATTGCAGCGGGAGCAACTTTACTAGTTGCAATTGCAGCAATTGTTGTTGGTATGTTGATATTTATTCCGGAATTTAAGGATATAGCACATGGTATTAGATAAACTAAAAGAATTACAAGAAAATGCATATGCACCCTACTCTAATTTTAGGGTGGCTGCCATTTTGATTGACAAAGAGGGAAAAGAGTGAAAAGGAGTAAATGTTGAAAGTGCATCATATGCACCAACAAATTGTGGTGAAAGAAGTGCGCTTTTTTCAGCTATTTCAAATGGAGTTAAAGCCAAAGAATTTAAAGAAATACACATCATCGGAGGATCAGAGGATAAGATAATATCTCCGTGTGGTGTTTGTAGACAAGTTATGATTGAATTAATGCCTATCGAAGCAAAGGTATTCCAATATTCAGTGAATGGCGAAGTAAGGATTAATACAGTTGGTGAATTGCTTCCATTTGGATTTGATAAAGGAGATTTAGAATAATGAAAACAGGATTCGTAGCGATATTAGGAAGACCAAACGTTGGTAAATCAACTTTATTGAATGCAATTATGGATTATAAGGTATCTATAACTTCAGATAAACCTCAAACAACAAGGGATCAAATTAGAGGTATTTATAATGATAAAGATTCACAAATAATCTTTATCGATACTCCGGGGATTCATAAACCAAAACAAAAACTTGGAGAATCATTAAATGAAGCATCTTATAAAGCATTGGAAGATGTTGACGTAGTATTATTCTTACAACCAGCCGATGAAAAAATCGGACCTGGGGATAAAATGATTTTGGAAAAGATAAATAAACAAAAGAACAAGGTTGCTATCTTAACAAAAGTTGATTTAGAAGATGATTTTGAATTATTGAAAGAAAAAGCAGAAATTCTGAAAAATGAATATGGTTTCGAAGTTGTTCTTGGAACATCCGTTGAAATTCAAAGAACAGTAGATCAAGTTATTAAAGAACTTAAGGAAAGATTGCCAGAAGGTCATAAATTTTATGATACAGATCAATTAACTGATAAGTCTTTAAGATTCATTGCGAAAGAAATAATTAGAGAATCCGCAATCAACATGCTAAGGGATGAATTGCCTCACTCTATCGGTGTTGAAATCATGGAGTTTAAAGAACGCGAAGAACAATATGACATTAGCGCACGTATTTATTGTGAGAGAGAATCTCAAAAAGGTATTATTGTAGGTGCACAAGGTTCAAAAATTAAAAGAATTGGAATTTCAGCCAGAAAAAAAATGGCTTATACATTCGATCAAAAAATTCATCTTGACTTAAAAGTTAAAGTGAATAAAAATTGAACTGAAGATGTTCAAAAAATTAAAAAAATGGGTTATTAGCCCATTCTTTTTTTAATTAAAAAAACATTTAATTTATTAATATCCAAAAGTTGTTTTGAGTTATAATTTATTCAAGACAACGAAGGGCTTGGAAACCTGGAGTCGAAAATTAAATATTAAATAAGAATCCTTTGAGGGTGGAACGTTGGTCCCTCAATTAAGGGTTTTTTTATTTTTAAAATAAAAACCCGAATTATAAATAAAGGAGAAAATATGAAAAAAGATATGCAAACAATAGTAAACCACCTTAAACAATCAGGTTTTGTTTTTCAAGGATCAGATATTTACGGAGGGCTTTCAAACACGTGAGATTATGGTCCATTAGGAGTTCTTTTAACAAAAAATGTAAAAGAAGCTTGATGAAGAGAGTTCATCACTAAGGAGCCACATAACTATGGTATAGATGCCAAAATTTTAATGAATCCAAAAGTTTGAGAAGCTTCAGGACATGTTGGTAACTTCTCAGATCCATTAGTTGAAAATAAAACAAATGGTAAAAGATACAGAGCTGATAAGTTAATTGAGGAACATAATCCTGAAATCAATGCTGAAATTATGTCAAAAGAAGAAATGGAAGCATACTTAAATGAGCACATAACAAAATATGAAGGTGCTGAAACAGAGTGAACTAAAATAAGGGAATTTCATTTGATGTTCGAAACACAACAAGGAGTTGTTGTTGATAAAAAATCAACAATTTTCTTAAGACCAGAAACTGCTCAAGGTATTTTTGTTAACTTTGCAAACGTACAAAGATCTCAAAGAGCTAAAGTCCCATTTGGTATTGGTCAAATCGGTAAGTCATTCCGTAATGAAGTAACTCCAGGTAACTTTATTTTCCGTACAAGAGAATTTGAACAAATGGAATTAGAATACTTTGTTAAACCAGGTGAGGATGATGAAGCATACAAATATTACATTGATAAAGCAATGAAATTCATTTTGTCGCTAGGTGTTAAAGAAGAAAACGTTAAATTTAGAGAACATGACAAAGAAGAATTAGCACACTACTCAAAAGGTACAACAGATGTTGAATACAACTTCCCATTTGGTTGAGGAGAATTGCTAGGAGTTTCAAATAGAACTGATTTTGACCTAAAGGCACATGCTCAACACTCAGGGGAAAAATTAGAGTACAGAGATCCAATGACAAACGAAGTTTATACACCTTACGTAATCGAACCTTCATTTGGTATGGACAGACTTGTTCTTACTCTTATTTGTGACGCTTATGAAATTGAACAATTAGAAAATGATGAGAGGGTTGTATTGAGATTAGATAAAAAATTAGCACCTTACCGTGCTGCAATCTTGCCGTTAACTAAAAAGATTTCAAAAGAAGCAAAAGAGGTGTTTGCATCATTAATTGATGAAGGGTTCTCAGTGTCATTTGATGAGGCTGGATCAATTGGTAAACGTTATAGAAGACAAGATTCTATTGGTACACCATATGCAATAACATTTGATTATGATTCACTTGAAGATAATATGGTTACAGTTAGACACAGAGATACAATGGAACAAGAAAGAATTGCTATCTCAGAAATTGCAAATTACATAAAATAAGAATAATTAAGTAAAGGTTAAAATCCTTTATTTTTCTTTTTATTACATAAAAAGGTGGTAAAATTAAAGTAATTAACGAATGGTGAGGTCCAATGCAAAGAATAAATGTTTTTGAACAAATTAAGGAATCTACTGATATCGTTTCTGAAGTTTCAGTATATGTTGACTTAGTTAAAAAAGGTAAAAACTATTGAGGTGTATGTCCTTTTCACGATGATACTTCACCTTCTATGTCTGTATCACAAGAAAAACAGATGTTTAAATGTTTTGTGTGTAATGTTGGTGGTAATGTTATTAATTTCATTGCTGAATTTGAAAAAATTACATATGTAAACGCCACTAAGAAATTAGCTGATAAGGTTGGTATCCCCTTCAACCTGAAGGATTCCAAACACAAAGAATATAATGAAAAAGATCAAAAAATTCTTGAGGTTTTAAAAGAGGCTATGAACTTTTTTCAATATTCCCTTTCTACAACAGAAGAAGGAACACAAGCTTTAGAATACTTAAAAGGTAGAGGGTTGACACAACAATATTTAGATAAATTTTCTATTGGTTATGCACCAAAAGAAGGGTTGGTTAAATTCTTAAGGACAAAAGGATATGATGATTCAGTTTTAATAAATGCATCGCTAGCCACAGAAAATATGCATGATTTTTTCAGAGAAAGAATTGTGTTTGGTATTAAAAATAATTATGGGCAAATAGTTGGATTTTCAGCTAGAACATTAGATCCAAATATTAAAGCAAAATATATAAATTCTTCAGATGTTAGTGTTTTTAATAAATCGAATATTTTATACAATTATTCTGCTGCTGAACAAATGATAAGAAGAAATAAAGAAATAATTATCACGGAAGGATTTATGGATGTTATCGCTTTAGATAAAGCAAATATATACCATGCTGTTGCTATTATGGGTACAGCATTAACTGAGGAGCACACCAAAGTATTGAAAAATACAACTGTGGCTCTTATGTTGGACTCTGATAGAGCTGGTATTGCTGCAACCATCAAATCTATCAAAGTGTTATTGAAATACAATCAAGACATATTTGTTGTAAAAAACACTTCTGGATTAGATCCTGATGAATACTTCAACAAACACGGAGCTATCGACTTACAAAAGTTAACGCAAAATAGAGAACATGCTTTAGAGTTTATTTTCAGAATGCACGAAGAAAAATATGGTAACGATTCTCCAGAGAAAGTTGATGCCTTTGTTAAGTCATTTACCAGTTACTTGAAAAACGTCAATGACACTTATAGAGATTTCTATATTCAAAAATTAGTTAACAATCTTGGTGTTTCAAAAGAAACTGTTATGAGCAAAGTTGGAATACTAAAAACTCAGCAACCAAAACAAGAAGTGTTGAAACCATATGTTCCGCAACCTCCAAGAACTGAGGAATTTGTGATTGTTGACATTCCTAGTCAACAGGTGACCAATGACAAACAAATAGATGAAAACAAATGATCACTGCAATTGTTATCAGCAATGATGAGAAAACCAATATTGATTAATTTAGCAATGAAAAGAGAAATTAATTTCTCGGATCCAATGTTAGTGTTAATTTCCAAATATTTAATAGATGCTAAGAATGGCAATGTTAAAAAGGTTAGTCCTGATATGTTGAATAACATGTATGGGATAAAAGGTTACATAAAAAATGATAGTGATTTACCCAATGAAACAGAGTTTAGTGATATGATTAATAGGATTAATAAGGCCGCTAGACCAAAGGCCCTCAAAAAATTACAAAATAAATTTAATGATGACAAGCTAGATGACAAAGAAAAAATCAAACTTTTAGAGTCAATGATTAAGTTGCAAAAAGAAAGAGAGAAATAAATGGCAAAAGTAGTAAAAAAGAATTCGTATGATGCAATAGTTAAACTATTGAAAGCAGAACAAAATAAAAAATCTAAAAAACAAAAGAAAGATATTATCTTTTCACAAGAGGAAGTTTTTGAAATACTTAACAAGAAAAAATTATTTGTTTCAGAAGAAGGTGCTGATGAGTTATTAGCAACTCTTATTGAAAATAAGATAATCGGTACAGAGATAGATGAACATGACTTTGATGAAGTTAATGAGTACGACCTTCAAGATGGAAGAGTAAAAGAAGAAAGTATTTCATTACAATCATTCGATGAAACTCAAGAGATTTCACTTTCAAACATTTCAACAGCTGCACATATTGAAGATAAACAATTATCAAACAAATTAACAGAAACAGATGATATTGTTAAGTGATATATGCGTTGAATCGGTAAGTATGGTAAATTGCTTAAACACGATGAAGAAATTGAATTAGCGAAGAGAATAGAAAAAGGTGATAAAAGAGCCAGAGAGATTCTTATTCGTAGAAACTTACGTCTTGTAGTTAACTTAGCTAAAAAATACAAAAATAGAGGATTGTCATTTATCGATCTTATTTCAGAGGGGAATGCTGGACTATTAAAAGCGGTATCTAAATATGAATGAGAACGTGGATTTAAGTTTTCTACATATGCAACATGATGAGTTAGACAAGCGATAACACGTGCAGTTGCTGATCAAGCGCGTACTATTCGTGTACCAGTTCACATGGTTGAAACAATTAATAAATTAATTAAAATCGAAAGAGAGTTACACCAAGAATTAGGGCGTAAACCAACAGATGAGGAATTAGCTGTTGAATATGGTGGTGGATTTACTGCTGAAAAAGTACAATACATCAGAAAAATAAACATTGACCCTATTTCTCTTGATAAACCAATTGGTAAAGAAGATGATTCTTCATTCTCAGATTTTGTTGAAGATGATTCAGCAACATCACCAGTTGATTTCGCTGCAAATGAAGAATTACGTAAAGTTTTATTACAAATTCTTGACACATACCTTGAAGAACGTGAAAGAGAAGTTATTAAAATGCGTTATGGAATCGGTGAAGATGAGAATGGCGAAAGAATGAGAGCTCATACACTTGATGAAATCGGTGAAAAGTTTGATGTTACACGTGAAAGAATTAGACAAATAGAATCAAAAGTTCTAAGAAGGCTAAGACACCCACAAAAAAGAAGAAAACTAAAAGATTTCATTAATGCTTAATAAAAAGGTAACTGTTAAAAAAGTTACGAATGTTCTAGAAGAACTATTTCCACTAAAACTTGCTGAAGAGTGAGATAAAGTTGGGATTCAAATCGGGAGTCCGAAAAAGATTGTTGAAAATATAGTAGTAACTATGGAAATAACAACGAAAGTTATTGACTTTGCGGTTAAAAATAAAGCTGATTTGATTGTAACTTTCCACCCATTCCTATTTAATGATTCTGATTTTGAAGTAAAACCAGTACAACCGTGAAAAAAGAAAATTCATAGTCGATTGATTAAAACTGGGATTGCGACATATTCAATGCACACAGCATTCGATAAAGAACCAAAAGGGATGCGTTTGGCTGCATTAAGGAAACTTGGATTAGAAAAGGGTGCAAAAATGATTAAGGGTCTCGAATACGGGACGCTTATCAATTGAGAAGGAACGTTGGGACAATTGATGCAATTGTTTAAAGAAAAGATGAAATCAAGTGTAACGTTAACAAATGTTGAAAAAAAGAGGACAAAAATTAATAAAGTCGCTTTTATTCCGGGTTCTGGTTCCATTGAAGGAATTCAAACCGCTTGAAAAGAAAATGATATTGATCTAGTTGTTACTTCAGATATTAAATGATCGGAATGAGTTACAATTAACGAAGAGGGGATTTCTATAATGGAAGTTTCTCATATTGTTGAAGATGTATTTACGGAACATATTTACAACTTTTTAACAAAAGCATTTAAAGATATTAACATACACATGATTGAATTCGAACCAATTATAAAACACATATAGAAAAAAATAAGCTGATGCTTATTTTTTTATGTATTTAGATACTTCTTTTGCGAAACTGATAGTTGATAAATAATCTCTACCTGTTATTACGTTACCACTGATTTCACACTCTGAATTTGTTGATTTGGGCAAGTTTAATCCAGGTCAACATGTAAAAGTTTTATCTTTTAAAATGTTGGCTTGATGAAGTAATAATGGAGCTGCACAAATCGCAAACACACCTTTGTTTTTATTGTAGAAATCAAGGATTATTTCTGTGGTTCTATTGAAATTTTGGAAATGCACACCTGATTTACCACCAGGTATGAATAAATGTTCATAATTGTCGAAATTAATGCCATCAATTGGAATAGTATCTATCTTTGCGAAATATGAACCTTTAACTTCTTTTTTATTATGTATTGAAATCAAATCAAAATCAATTTCCTCTCTTGTTCAAAAATCTATCGCACCAATTAGTTCGGTATCTTCAAACCCATCTGCTACAAGTATTGCTATATTTTTCATATCGCCTCCTACATTCATTATATATTAAGATATAATTTTCATATGATAAAAATAGGAGCACATGTTTCTTTTTCTAAAAAAGGAAACTATTTAATTGGAGCAGGTGAATCTGCTAAAAAAATGGGAGCTAATGCAATGATGATTTATCTTGGAGCCCCACAAAATACAAGGAGAGCTGATATAAGTGAGTACGGATTAGAAGAGTATATGGAAAAATTTTCTGAAGTGGTAAAACCAAAGGATATTGTTGTGCATGAACCGTACATAATCAATCCTTCTTCATTAGATAAAGCTGAATTTGCTGAAAAAATGTTAATTGCTGATGCTGAAAGAATGAATTATATAGGGGCGAACATAATGGTTGTACACCCTGGTGCAAGCACTAAATTTGATAGACAAGAGTCTATTGAAAGGTTAGTTTTAACTGTTAAAAACGTCTTAAAAAATACAAAAGATGTTGATATTTGTTTGGAAACAATGGCAGGAAAGGGCACAGAAGTTGGTAAAACATTTGAAGAGTTGTCATATGTCATAAAACAAGTTAATTCCGAAAGGGTTGGTATTTGTTTAGATACTTGTCACGCTTGAGATGCTGGTTACAACCTAAAAGATCTCAAATCTGTAATCAATGAACTTAAAGAAAATGACTTATTAGATAGGGTTAAAGTCTTACATATAAATGATTCTAAAAACCCTATTTCAGCCCATAAAGATAGGCATGAGAACATTGGGAAGGGTTTTATAGGACTAGAAACATTAAGGGAAATTGTTAATGCACCAGAGTTCGAAGGGGTACCTATGATTTTGGAAACTGATGGAAAAGATATTTATGATAAGGAAATAAAAATGTTAATTAGTGTATAATAGATTTACTATTTAATAGAACAATAACAAAATATTAAAGGAGAACAACATGGCTAGAGATGGAATCATTTTAAGATGTGCTGACTGTAAAATGGAAAATTACATTACTAAGAAAAACAAGAAAACTCAAACTGAAAAACTTGAAGTTTCAAAACACTGTCACAAATGTAATACACACACAACACACAAAGAGAAAAAATAATTTTCTCTTTTTTTATACCCATTTTTTATTTA
>NZ_PSZP01000019.1 GCF_004335995.1 Mycoplasma todarodis | reverse complement strand
TTTAGCTTTTTCATCTGCTAGAGCTTGAGTTGCTTTATCTAGTTCGTCTTTTGCTGTTGCTTCATTAGTTTTTGCATCAGAAAGTTTTTTGTTTAGATCAGCTGTTTTTGCTACCTCTGCATCAAGTTTTGCTTTTGCATCACTAACTGCTTGAGTTGCTTTATCTTGCGCTGCTTTTGCATCTTTAGAAATTTTAACTAAGTTTGGTGTTTTAGCATTTTCTTTATCTAACGCTTGAGTTGCTTTATCTAGTTCGTCTTTTGCCGTTCTTTTGTTTTCTTTAGCAACTAAAAGTTTTTCATTTAAGGATTTGACCACCTTAGTCTTAGCTGCAATATTTGTTTCTGTATGTTTAATTTTTTTGTTAATTTCTTTTATTTTTTTATCAATCGCATTCAAATTATCCTCAATTTTTTTTGAGTTAATCTTTTCAATTTCTCTTCATGTTTCAATTGTATTTTTGTTAAATACTTTTCCCAAGAAATCTTCAAGTTCCTTTTTAAGGATTGTATCTCCTTTTTTTACTTTTAGAGTTTTGGTAATATCTAATAATTTAACAGGAACAAATTTATTTTGTTTTTTATTAAAAGCCACATACTTTTTAAGTATGTCATTAATATTCTTTTCTATTTCCTTTATCTTTTTATAAGTTAAAGAATCAGCTTTAGGCGTATTTATGTTTGGCAAGTTTGTTTTTAATTTCTTATCTTCAAAAGAAGTTGCAGTCGTCGATTTATGATTATCTTTCTTTTTTAATGTAACGGCTGTCCCCACACCAATAGTACCTAAAGATGCTAATGATATTGCTGCCATTATTGCTGTTTTACTTTTTTTATTCATTTCTCTCCTAACCTTTCAAAAAATCGCCAAATAAATTGAAAGTGTCCTTTTTTAAATTAATGTATTAATATTATTTCATTAAATTATATAATAGTTTTCAAATAAAACCAAATTGCGAACATTGTAATTTCATGCCATGAGTGAAAAAATGTAAAAAATGGATTACCAAGGATATGTAACTACCCCTGAAGTTAAACTGCTTATTTTGAAGGAATTTTCAATAAAAAAAATGCCATAAGCATTATTCTTGATTATCATATCTCTGAGATGAGAATAATTCAAAATCCCCTTCTTCTTGTCCTTCTTCGAATTCTGAAAGTTTTGGCAACTCTTTAAGCGAAGAAATATTAAAGTAATCATAAAATTTAGCAGAAACCTTATATAAAATTGGTCTACCTGGTGTCTCAGCAACTCCAGCTTCTTCTATTAAACCTTTGATCAGTAGTGTATTAACAACTGCTTCAGAAGCTACACCTCTAATGGTATTAACTTGTGATTTAGTTATTGGTTGTTTGTAAGCTATTATTCCTGCCGCTTCAATAGCAGCATTAGAAAGCCTTTGTTTCTTTTCATTTGTAACTAATTCCGATATTTTGTCATGAAGCTCAACTTTAGTAGCGAACTTGAAGTGGTCTTTGTATTCAACAACCATCATCCCATGATCTTCGCTATTTCATTCTTCCATAAATTTTTGCATCTCTTTACGTGCTGTAGGAGTATTCATTTCCTCGTAAATTGAAGCAAATGATCTCGGAGTCAATCCCTCATTACCTTTTACATATAATAATGCTTCTATAATTTTACGCATCTAAACCTCCCTTGATTATTTTTATTGTAGCGAATTGTTCGTCTTGTTTTAATGTTATTTCTTGTAACCTAGCCATATCTAAAACAGCCAATAAAGTTACTGCAAAGTGTTTTAACGTTGGCACACTAAACACTTCTTCAAAAGATAATTCATCTTTTGTATCTAAAAGAACTCTTAATTCTTCCGCTCTTTCTTCAGGTGAAATATTAATTGAAGAAATTGTTCCACTTCTAAATTTTGCGGCGTTTGTTCTTTCAAACATTTTTCTTAATGCCATTATTAGTTTTATTGGATCAGATGAACCATCTAATTTTGTTTCATCAATAGGTTTCTCGAATGTTCTATATTCTTCGTGATTCTTAATATGAAGTTTTTTACGTTCCTGTTCTTTTTCTTTTAAGATTTCAGAAAATTGTTTGAATTGTTGATATTCAGCAAGTCTTTGAACTAATAAATTCTTATCTTCTTCATTTTTAGCTTCTTCTTTTGGATTCTCCAAGAGCATCCTTGCTTTAATTTGCAATAAAGTTGCAGCCATTACTAAATATTCAGATGCTATATCAATATCTTTCGCTTCCATTTCATTAATAAGTCTTAAATAATCTGTAGCAAGTTCCGCTAAGTCGATTGAAAATAAATCCATCTTCTTATCTTTTACTAATTCAAGTAAAAGGTCTAATGGACCATTATAGTTATCTAAATTTATTTGATATTCTTTTTCTTGCATTTATTGACCTATACTTCCTATACTTCTTGTTCTCTTACTGATTTTTCAGTGGCGTCGAATTCTTTATAATTTTTTTGAACTTTTGCTTTAACTCTTTCTGCTATTTTTTCATTTGGTTGTCCCATGAATGTCATAGGTTTGATTGGTTTACCGAAAATAACTTCAACATGTGTTTTACCTTTTCTATCGAAGTTAGCACCCTTATATGAATTATTAATTGTTACTGGAATAATAGGAACAAATTCTTTTTTAGCTAATCTGAAAGCTCCTGTTTTAAATTCCTGAAGTTTCCCTGTTTTTGTTCTTGTTCCTTCTGGGAAAATAACCATCAAGTCACCATTTTCCTTAGCAAAGTTCCCCATGGCATCTAGTTGTTTTAATGATTCTCTTGTATTTTTTCTATCGATAAAAAATGTATTAGTTATTCTTCCTCATCCTCTGAATGACTTTTTATCCATAACTTCTTTTTTTGCTAAGAAAACAGCTTTTTTATGTTTAACATCAGCTTCACCTGTTTGTTTTGCAAGTGCAGCAACTACACAAACCGGATCAATTCATGACTGGTGATTTGGTACTAATAATGCTGTTCCTTTTGGAAGGTTTTCATATCCCTTGATATCTAAAACAACATTAAATCCTTTAAGTGTTTTTTGAGCTCTTTTAACAGCTATGTTTCATTTATATTCATTTGAGAATCTTTCTGGATCCTTCAATGATTTTTTGTGTATTCTATTTGCTCTATGACCTTTGAATAGTCAATAAGGTGTAAGTAACCCAACTTTTATTTTTAATAATGACATTTATTTCTCCTTGTTTATAACCATGGCAATAACTAAATCTTCTTCATCGGATGTTGAAATTTCAAATCCTTCGAATTCATATCTTCCGAAATTTTTTTCAATTTCCATATGTGGATAATTTCTTAAAGAGTTATCAGCTTTAAAAAGAGCTTCTTTAATCGCTCATCTTGTAGCTATGAATTTTGTTTTGTTATTAGATAACTCAAATAATTCAAATTCTTTTTCAGTTAAAATACGCTTCGCAAATTGAAGCTCTTTTTCTTTGAATCTTGAAACTTTTGTTAAGTCGATGCCTATCATGTATCAATTATACCTTAAAGGTATTCAATAGATATGTATAAAATCGATTTTAATCTTTATAATATAAGTTATGAAAGCAATATATAAAGACCTTAAAATAATTGGAGCAGACGAAACTGGTGTTGGAGATTACTTAACTCCATTAGTAGCAGCAGCCGTTTTTGTACCTCCTCAATACATCTCTAAATTAGAAGCGATGGGTATTACAGACTCAAAAAAACTTACAGATAAAAAGATTTTAGAATTATTTGAAAAAATAAAACCTTTAATTAAATCAAGTGTTAGACACCTTTCACAAAAAGGTTATAACAAATTGAACACTTCATTTAATGCTCATGAACTAAAAACAATAATACATTTACAAGCGATTAACGCTGTTGAATCAAGGGTGGACAATATCGATTTAGTTATATTAGATCAATTTGTTAATGAAAATTCATTCAATAAATATGTTTCTAGATTAGAAAAAAGTTCATTGGATATTCCCCCTATCAAAAGAGAATTAAAAATGGTAACAAAAGGAGAAATGGAACATGTATCTGTTGCTGCTGCTTCTATAGTTGCTAGAGCTTATTTCTTAAAAATGATGGAATCTCAAAATAAAAGATACGATATGACTTTTCCTTTAGGAACAAATGATCGTGCTGTTACTTGCGCAAAAGAATTTGTTAATAAATATGGAGCAGAAAAATTAAATGAAGTTGCTAAGTTATCATTCAAAACAACAGAAAAAGTAATCTAAACGGATTACTTTTCTTTTATAATTTTTTTATGAATATTTATCCTCCAAAAGAACTCATACATAACTATAAGATTGATAGTCCAAAAGTTGTGATACTTGGACAAGATCCTTATCACCAACCAGGTCAAGCTAATGGGCTTGCGTTTAGCGTTAATCCAGGTGTTAAATTACCACCTTCACTAAAAAATATATTTAAAGAATTGAAAAGTGATTTAGGTATAGAAAGAACATGTGGAGATTTGAGCGATTGAAAAGACCAAGGAATAATGCTTTTAAATACATCCTTAACAGTCGAAGAAGGTAAACCTGGTTCGCATATCTTGAAATGAAAAAAATTTACAACTAACTTAATAAGTGAATTAGGAAAAGAAAAAGACATTGTATGGATTCTTTGAGGGAATCATGCAAAGTCATTCAAGCATTTGATTGAAGGTCACATCCTCGAATCATCACATCCTTCCCCATTAGGTGCAAGACATTCTTTCTTTGGTTCCAAACCTTTTTCAAGAACAAATCAACTCTTAAAAAGTATGAATAAAAAAGAAATAAACTGATAATTAAAAAAATAAAGCGAATGCTTTATTTTTTAACGTTATCGTAAAACTCTTTTGGAACTGGTGCTTCAAATTTCATTAATTCCCCATTAGGGTGTGTTAACTCTAATTTATAAGCATGTAATCTTTGTCCAAAGGAATCAATCCCTGTTCCATATAGAGGATCCCCGATTATTGGGTGTCCAATGTAAGCTAAGTGAACACGTATTTGGTGTGTTCTACCTGTTTCAAGTTCACATCTAACTAAAGTTGTATTTTCCATTACTTTCTCAATGAATACGTGTGTTTTAGCGTGTTTTGAATTTTGTCTTTGAACCGCCATTCTTTGACGATGTTTTACATCTCTACCAACTGGAAGGTCGATATGAGTAACCTCATTTGTAACCCTCCCTTTAACTAAAGCCATGTATGTTCTTTTTACATCATGGTCTTTAATTTGTTGTGCTAAGAATTGATGTGATCTATTATTCTTTGCTACAACTAATAATCCTGAAGTATCTTTATCAATACGGTGTACAATTCCAGGTCTAACTTCACCATTTATATCTGATAATTGACCCTTGAATCTATACATCAATCCATTTACAAGTGTTCCATTTGGATGTCCAGGAGCGGGGTGAACCACTAATCCTGTTGGTTTATTTACTACAATTAAATCATCATCTTCATAAATAACATCAATCTCCATCTCTTCTGCAACAACGTTCATTTCTCTTTGAATTACTTGTGTTACTTCAATCTCATCATTTTCTTTAACTTTAAAGTTTGCCTTTCTTACTGAAATACCATTAACGTTAATGGCATGACCTTTAATTAATGTTTGAATGTCAGTTCTTGAAATTGCAGTATTATCTGCAATGTATTTGTCTATTCTGTCTGTATATCTTGCTACTAGTTTTTCCATGTAAGTATTATAAAGAAAAAGGCGATACTTCGCCTATTTATTTACTTTATTAATTTCTTTATTTTTTATTTTTTCGGTATTTTTAATTTCTTTTTCTTTTTTTATTTCTTTATTTTGTTTAGTTTCTGTATTTTTAGTTGCTCAGAAGTCTTTTTTGTTTTCTGAAGATTCAAAAGTTTTCTTCTCTTCCTTAGAATCCTTGAACATACCGATCAATAATCCGATAGCTGCTATTGGAGAACCAAACACAACTTCTATATCTGCAATATTATAAGTACCTTTATCGTGACCTGGGTTATATATTCAATCTCTAACGTAATGCCCTCCATTAGTGTCTATCAACATATATCTATCCATGATATTACCCAATGCTCCAGAAGCAATCAAAGAGAAACCGAATACCATAATCTTATTTTTACTAAATAATGCACTTAAAATAACTAATATAGCAATTAAAGATGTGATAGTTTGAACCCCTCCGTATGGAATGGTACCTTCACCCAATGAAGAAAACATACCGGTGTTTGTAACCAATCTCATACCGAATAATTTTCCTTCGGAAACAAGCACAGCACGATTACCAAGAGAATCAATAACTTCAGGAGTTGACTTTGAAAACGCATATATTTTAGTGAATTGATCTATACCTATGAAAATACTTAAGGTAAACACTAAGATAATGGCATTACGCATCAGTAATTTCTTATCAATTTTTTTGATTATATTTTTAAAGAAAAATTTCATAAACAAATTATATAAGAAAAAAAGCCCTTATTTATTAAGAACTTTATAACATCTAACGCATAATTCATCTTTTATTTCGTTTACATCGATGTGATTTCAACATCTTGGACATTTAACTGTTTCGAATGTTTCAACTTTAATTTCTTCACCAAATTCCACTTTAGCAACAATTAACAATTGTTGTAGGTTTAAAGTTTTTAAGAATTCGTTATCTGTATTAATAATTACTTTCGCTTCATTTCTACGTCTAATTAGACCTTCTTTTGTAGCTTCTTCTAATTTTTTATTAACTTCATCTAATAATTCAAAGTAAGCATTTCATTGATTAAATACTTCCTCATTCACTGATTCAACTTTAAAGAATTCTTCTAAATGAACTGATTCTTTTTCAGGGTTCATTAATTGGAAAAGTTCTTCTGTAGTTGTTGGGAGAATAGGTGCAAGAGTGATTATTAATGTATTTAAAATATTGAAAATATTTGTTTGAATCATTCTTCTTTCAGTTGAGTCTTTCTCATCAGCATAAAGAACATCTTTAGCGAATTCAAAATATAATGATGATATCTTGATGATGAAATTATTAACAATCTTAATCATCTTATTGAATTCAAATGCTTCATAACTCTCTTTAATTTGATTTTTAACTTTTTTGTGTAACTCTGCAATATATGCGTGGAAACCTGTTGGTTCCACCATCATTGAAGAATCAAAATCAAATAAATTACCGTGCATGAATCTCATTTTTGTTCTGAAATTTCTATAAATATCAATATTTTGTTTGATGATTTCAGCTGAAATAGTAACGTCTGATGTGAACTCTGAGTTTGCTGCTCACAATCTTAAAATATCGGCACCATTTTTACCAACAATCTCTTGTGGTGATACAACATTACCTTTAGATTTAGACATTTTATTACCTTTACCATCTAAAACAAAACCATGAGATAACAATTGTTTGAATGGTGATACTCCTCTATAAGCAACTGAGTTAATTAATGATGAGTTAAATCATCCACGATATTGATCAGAACCTTCTAAGTATAAATCAAATGGTGCTTCTTCACCTTCAGGTTTAACTGCGATAGAAGATGAACCGGAATCAAATCATACATCCATAATATCCATTTCTTTTGTGAAACCTTTACCTTGGAATTTAGTTGGTAATAGTTCATCAGCAGATTTTTCTCATCAAATATCTGAACCATGTTCTGCAACTAATTCGATAACATTATCAAATATTTCAGCGTCGATAACAGGTGTTTCCCCATCATAAAATACAGGAATTGGAACTCCTCAAGTTCTTTGTCTTGAAATTGTTCAATCATCTCTATTTTCTATCATTTGAGAAAGTCTTGCCACACCTCATTCGGGGTGTGATTTAACTTTTGATAATTCTTCTAGAATCTGTGATTTGATTTTTGAAATTGAAACAAATCATTGAGGAACTCCTCTATAAATAATAGGTTTGTGTGTTCTTCAATCATGTGGATATGAATGTTTCATGAATTTAAGAGAAAGAAGTCTTCCTTCGGCATCAAGTTTCATCCCTACATCTTTATTGGCATCTTCATAGAAAATACCTTCAAGTTCTCCAGCTTCCTTATTAAATTTACCATCACCTTCAACATGCATAATCATGTCTAATTTGAATTTTTTCCCGATAATGAAGTCATCTTCACCAAATAAAGGAGCAATATGCACTAGACCTGTTCCAGATTCCAATGTTACATGGTGCCCTTCAACAACAGGTGCAGTTAATTCTGTTTTAACTGGACGTTGATATTCAAGACCTACTAGTTCTTTACCTTTAAATGATTTTAAAACCTCGAATTCTTCTCATTTTGCAGCTGCTGCTAATGAATCTAATAATTGTGTTGCAACAACATAAGTATTACCATTTGCTTTTACTGTTGAGTATTCAAATGACATACCAACCGCAATACCAGAATTAGCAATCAATGTTCATGGAGTTGTAGTTCATATAACAAGCTTTTCACCTGCGGAAATTGTTTCATTTCCCTTAACAACATCTAATGCCACAAAAATTGAAGGAGATCTGTGATCAGCATATTCAACTTCTGCTTCCGCTAATGCTGAACGTGATGATGGTGATCAATAAACTGGTTTCAACCCTTTGTAAATTAATCCATCAAGTGCCATTTTCTTGAAAAGTTTTAATTGATTAGCTTCGAAATTCTTATCAAGCGTTACATATTTTTCAGAAAGATCTGATAATAAATTTAATGTTTTGAATTGAGCTTCTTGTCTTGCCACTTGTGTTAATGCATATTTAGCAGCTTCTTTTCTTAACATCACAGGATCAAAGTCATCAGCTTTCTTATCCATAGTTTCCAACATTTTATTTTCAATTGGTAATCCATGTGTATCTCACCCTGGAGTATAAGGTGCATAAAAACCATTCATTGTTTTATATCTAACAATAATATCTTTTAGTATTTTATTTAAAGCATGCCCAATGTGTAAATCACCATTTGCATATGGTGGTCCATCATGTAAAATGAATCTTTGGTTTTCTTTATTTTTAGCTAATGCTTTTTTGTAAATTTCTTTCTTCAATCATTCTTGTCTATATTTCGGTTCTTTCTCAACTAGTCCAGCTTTCATACCAAAATCTGTTTGTGGCATGTTTAAGGTTTCTTTGTAATCTTTTTTCATATTTTCCTTTTCAAACAAAAAGAGTCCGTATTAGGGGCCAACGTACCACCCTAATAGGACTCTTTAAGTGTTCGTAACGTGAACAAAACGCTTTTATGAGACTCTGAAGTGATATTCTCTTTACATTCTTGATTGGTTTGCAGCTAACACCAACTCTCTTAGCAAGAATAATAAATGAACTTGTCTTCGTCATTGTTATATTTAATTTATAGTTTTATTTTAGCATATTTTAAAAGAAAAAAATACTATATTACATAGTATCTTTCATATGTTTTGATGGTCTAAAATCCAAAATCTTTCTCGTTGGAATGGTAATCATTGATTTTTTATGTGGATTGTAACATTGTTTTTCTGGTTTTTCTATAATTTCAAGAACACCAATTTTATTTAAATTTACCTTTTTACCAGCTTTTAACTCGTGAATAGCTAACTTAAGAAATTCTTCAATAATTTCTGTAATTTCTGTTTGTTTGTATTCTAACTTTTTGGCGATATCAGCTGACATCATTTTTTTGTTAGTCATTTATTCCTTTCTTAATTCTCTCTTTTGTAAATATTATTATTAGCGTTAATAACTTCACATAAGTAATTCTACATTGAAACTAAAATTTTAGTATGGAATTCCATTAAATGAATACAAAAAATAACAAAAAAGCACCCTATAGTGCTTTATTTTTGATTGCTGCTTGTAAGAATTTAGTGAAAATAGGATTATCTTTAAGTGGTCTTGCTGTGAATTCTGGGTGATATTGAACTCCAAAGAAGAACTTTTTACCTTTAACTTCACAAACTTCTGCAAGATTTGTTTTTTCATCGAATCCTGAGAATTGGAATTCATCATCTTCAATTTTTGAAACGAATTCTGGGTTAACTTCATATCTATGTCTATGTCTTTCAATAGCGTGGTCAGCTTCATAAATCTTCTCTGCAATTGACCCCTCTTTAATCAATGTTTTCGATTCCCCTAGTCTAAGTGTTCCACCGATACCATCAGTTTTCTTTTTACCTCTAATAAAATCAATAACGAATGTTCCTTTTTCCGAAATTTCAGATGTTGTTGCATCTTTAATACCTGTTCTTCTAGCTTGATCAACAGTCATTGCTTGCATTCCGTAACAAATACCAAATGTTGGATGATCGATATCTCTTAAGTATTTAGCTGTAATAACTTTACCTTCAAAACCTCTTTTACCAAAGCCTGGTAAAATCATCGCACCATTTGTCCCTTTGATTTTAGAAGCGATATTTTTAGCTGTGATATTATCCGCTTGGATTCACTTAAATTTAAGTTTTGTACCTGTATAATTAGCAGAAATTTTAAGAGCTTCAATAATTGACATATATGCATCTTCTAATTCTATATATTTACCAACCATAGCGATTGTAACTTCCTCTTTTTTCTCTTTGTTGATAAGTGCTACATATTCTTTTCAATCATCTAATTTAGGTCTTTTAACACTCATACCTAAGTGTCTAAGTATCTTATGCGCAACCTTTTGTTCTTCTAATGCTAATGGGATTGTATAGATATTACCTGCATCAGGAACAGAAATTACATGATCTTGAGGAATGAATGATGTTCTAGAAATTTTCTTATGAACTTCATCAGTAACTGGATTTGTAGATCTCATGAAAACCATATTTGGTTTAATTGAAAGTGATCATAGTTCTGACATTGAGAATTGTGCTGGTTTGGTCTTGAATTCTTTTGACGCTGTAAGGAATGGGATATATGTTGTATGTATGAAGAAACAATTTTCAGGTTCTTTTAAAAGCATACTTGCTAATGTTCTAAAGAATGATTGAGATTCAATATCTCCAACAGTACCACCAATTTCCGTGATAACAAAGTCAGCTTTAGATGTTCTTCCACCTAGTCTTATTAAATGTTCGATCTCGTCTGTCATGTGAGGAACAATTTGCACTGTTTTACCACCAAAGTCTCCACGTCTTTCTTTATCCATTAATCTTTTGAAGATTTGAGCTGTTGTATAGTTCGAATGTTTAGAGAATTTTTCATCAATAAATCTTTCATAGTGCCCAAGGTCTAAATCTGTTTCTGCTCCATCAGCTGTTACGTAAACTTCACCATGTTCATATGGAGACATTGTTCCTGGATCCACATTTAAATATGGGTCAAATTTTTGAACGAAAACTTTATACCCTCTTGCTTTTAATAATCTCCCCACTGAAGCGGCTGAAACTCCTTTTCCTAAACCTGATAAAACTCCACCTGTTACAAATATATATTTTGCCATTATTTCTCCTTAATTATGCTTAAATTCGCTAATTTCAATAAGAATATTATACACATATTTATATGTGTTAAGAATCATTTATTCAAAGTGTGAAAAAAAGATAATAAAAAAAGAGTAACCATGTGGCCACTCTTTCTTATAAAAGATTCTTATGTGAATCCAACTTTCCAAAAAGTTCGATATTTTTTTAATCAAACTTATAAGTAGATTATTTAAATTTCTATAGCTTCGAGACATCGCTAATCTTGAAATTTTAATTATCTTCTTAAGAATGCTGGAAGATCGTCATCGTCATCTTCCGGATCATCAAACGGTGTTGTGTTTGTTAATTCGCGTTCATCTGTTATTGACAGTTTATCCTCTTCAGGCAATGGGTTAGTAACAAGTATTTCTCTTGTTGCTTCATTCTCAAATGAGATTTCCATTGTTTCAACTGCTTTAGCAACTTCAGCCTTTATTTCTTCTTCTGATAATTTTGGTTCTTTATCATTAAGCCCTGTAGCGATAACTGATACATAGATCTCATCACCTAGGTTTTCATTTACTGAAACCCCAAAGATAATGTTTAGATCTTCACCAGCCGCTTGTTGAATTGTTGCAACAGCTTGGTTCGCGTCGTCAAGTGTTATGTTCCCACCAGATACGTTAATAATCGCATCTGTTGCTCCTTTAATA
>NZ_PSZP01000018.1 GCF_004335995.1 Mycoplasma todarodis | reverse complement strand
ATTTTTTTAGATATAATAATTAAGCAACCTATACACTAAGCAATATGGAGGGGTAGCAAAGTGGCCAAATGCATCCGGCTGTAACCCGGCTCCGAAAGGTTCGGGGGTTCGAATCCCTCCCCCTCCACCATGGCCAAGCGGTAAGGCATCGGTTTTTGGTATCGACATGCGCAGGTTCGAATCCTGCAGGGGCAACCATATCATCCTATTAAGGATGTTTTTTTTATGCTTTTTTGCAGAAAAATACAATATCTCATCCATTGTTAATGTTTATATATTTTTAATATAAGGCGGTGTATGTTATAAATTAATATATAAATTATTTTCTTTAATATGTATAAACATAAAAAAGAATTATTCCGTAGTATTAATTAATTTAATAGGATTATTAATGGAAGTAAGTTGATATGTGCTGAAAGTAAGTAATCATTTTTTAGAAAGGAGAAATATGTCAATTAAAAAAGCGAAAAAAATGGGCTTCTGAGCTGCTATATCTATGTTGATTGGTTCAGTAGTTGGAATTGGTATATTTTTCAAGAATGGTTCAATATCCAGAATAACAGAACAAAATGGTGCTACATGATTAGCGGCATGAATTGTTGGTGGTATCTTAGCATTGGGTTTAGCTATTTCATTCTCTGAAATCGGAACAACTAAAATGGAATCCAAAACGGAGGGTATTGCAAAATGAGCAACTTTCGTAAGTGGTGAAAGATTGGGTAATTTTGCTCAATTCACTTATTCATTCTTTTACACTGGTTTCTTTACATTTGTTTTAGGATTCTTTGCATCTGAAGCAACTTTCCAAGGATTAGTTATGGCTGGTTGAATGAAAAGTGGAGCAATACCTATATGAGGTCACGCGATAATTGGGCTTTGCATAACATCATTCTTAATAGTGGTAAATGTTACGTCAGTTAAAGCTTCTGGTATTTTCCAACAAATAACAGTTGTATTGAAATTCATACCCCTTATAGCAGCAATCATCATTGGTATTGGTATGGCAACTTCACACAATTATATCGATGATAATGGAAAACTAGCTGGCGGTAATGGGTTTACACATGGTACATTTAATCCATTATTAATAGTTGCAGCGTTACCAGCTGTTCTGTTTGCATACGATGGATTCTTAAACGTAGCAACTATGCAAAAGAAAGTTAAAGATGGAGAAAGACAAATACCTAAAATACTTTTCTTTGGAATGTTGATTGTTATAATTGTTAACTCATTAATATCATTGGCATCCATCTTACACATGGCGCCTTCCGTTGATATAGTTATGAAAGACGTCTTTGGGGATCCTACTGTCCAAAAAACATTAGGAGTACTTGTTTATATGTTTATTGCTATTTCTGCTTGAGGAGTTGTTAATGGATATGCTGCTGGTTATTGAACGGCTATCGAACAAGGAGTGGAAACTAATTTATTTTTCGGTATGAAATGAATGAAAAATAAATTTGGTAAGTTTAAAACAACAATTGTCTATGCAGTATCAATAATTGTATTTTGAGCATTAATATTATTGATCCCTTCTATTGTGCTTAATACCGATTCTTTAATTGATAGTTTGTCTAACTGACCAACATTCTTTATATTTGGTTTATTAGCTTTAATCATTTTAATTTACTCGATAAAACGTAAAAAACTGCACACTACAGAAATGCATCCAGTTATTTTCTGAGTTGCATCAATAGTTGCCGTTGTTGGTATATTCGGGGCATTATTATTCTCATTATTCTATTCAACAATTTATATTGATTTTATAAAACATCCTAACGAATCATCATCATACGGTCTATTTGCAAGAGGAAATGGTGTGAAGAATTATATAGGTTCTGTTATGTTCTTTGTACAACTAATCATCTTCCTATCTTTCCCGGTAATTAATAAATTACTTAAAAATAAATTTGAGAAAAATAAAGTAGAAGAAGTATTAACTGAAGATAACTTAAAAAAATAGAGCATTTAAGCTCTTTTTTATTTTTATTTGGTATAATAAATAAGCACTTTATACCGCGCAGAGGACTAAAAATTTATAAAAATGAAAAGAGGTAGCTCGTGGCTAAAGAAATCACACGTATCGCTAAGCTAGAATTTAACGCAGGTCAAGCAAAACCTGGACCAGAACTAGCTGGGCTTGGAATTGTAATGCCTGAATTTACAAGAGCATTTAACGATGAAACTAAAGATAGAAATGGTGAACCTGTTCCTGTAGTAATTACAGTTTACTCAGACAGATCATTCAAATTTGAAACAAAGACAGCTCCTGCATCTTACAAAATTAAGCAAGCAGCTGGAATTAAATCTGGAGCAGCAAACGCTAAAACAGATATCGTTGGAACAATTACAATGGACCAATTAAAAGAAATCGCAGAATACAAACTTGTTGACTTAAACACAAACAAAATTGAATCTGCTATGAAACAAATCGCAGGAACAGCTAAAAACATGGGTGTTGTTGTAGAAGGACTAGTAGACCTTAAAGAAGCAGAAGCAGCAGCTAAAGCAGCAGCTAAAGATATTGCTAATGCAAACGCTAAAGAAGCAGCTCTAGAAGAAGCAGCAGCAACAGCAATCGAAACAAAAGGACAAGCAATTGAAGTTAACGCAATTGCTCAGTCAGCTGAAGAAGAAGGAGATAAATAATGGCTAAAATCTCAAAAAACGTAAAAGCATCAAACGCTAAAGTAGATTCAACACAAATGTTAGATCTTGCAGCAGCAATTAAACTTGCTAAAGAAGCATCATATGCTAAATTTGATGAATCAGTAGAACTTGTTTTCAACCTAAACCTTGACACAAGAAAAGCTGACCAACAACTAAGAGGATCAGTTTCTCTTCCAAACGGAACAGGGAAATCAATTAGAGTTCTTGCAGCATCAGATGATGTTAAACAATTAGAAGCAGCTAAAGAAGCTGGAGCAGATATCGCAGTTGACCCTCAAGAGTTAACAGCAATCCTTAAAAAAGGTGAATTTGAATTTGACGTTATCGTTGCAACACCAAAAATGATGATGACATTAGGAAAATTCGGTAAAGTTCTTGGACCAAAAGGTCTTATGCCTAACCCAAAAACTGGAACAGTTACTCCTAACTTAGGAAAAGCAGTTACAGATTTAAAAGCTGGTAAAGCTAACTATAGAACTGACAAACAAGGAAATGTTCACACAATGATTGGTAAAAAATCATTCGAAGATGCAAAACTTGTTGAAAATGCTGAAACAGTTTTAGAATTAATTAAAAAACTAAAACCATCAGTAGTTAAAGGTGCATACATCCAAAACATCGTTGTTAAAACATCAATGGGTGCATCAGTTAAAGTTAAAATTGACTAATTAACAAATTAAAGAATAAAATGCTTGCGGGCATTTTTTTCTTTATAATCTATTAGTTATGGAACTAAAAAAATATATAAGAGAAATTCAAAACTTCCCAAAAGAAGGGATTGGATTTAAAGATATCTCACCACTTCTAGCAGATGGTGAAGTATTTAACCAAGTAATTAATATCGTTGGAGCAGATGCAAGAGGATTTTTATTTGGAGCACCAGTTGCTGCATTATTAAAGAAACCATTCATTATGGTTCGTAAACCAGGTAAATTACCAAGTGAAGTAATTAAGAGAGAATATGCTCTTGAATATGGAACAAACGAACTACAAATGCATAAAGATGCTATTAAGCCAGGTCAAACTGTAGCTATTGTAGATGATCTACTAGCAACAGGTGGGACAACTAAAGCAATCATTGAATTGGTAGAAGAATTAGGCGGAGAAGTTAAAAAACTTGTATTCCTAATCAATCTATTATTTGTGAAGCACGAGCCTTCACTTTCAAAATACGAAACTGTATCACTAATAAAATACGATTAATTTCGTATTTTTTTCTTTTTTAATGGTTAGATTTTCATTTCAAAAGCCCCCATATACTTGCTTTTTATCTTAAATAATATATAATTTATATAAATGATGGGAAAGGGAAATGAAACATTTTAAAGATTAGAGGAGCTGAAAGCATTAGTAAATTATTGAGGGATACCTGTGAAATAGTTGAAAGGGCTAAAGCCGAATGATAAAGAGAGTTATGCCTCTTTACCATGCAATATGGGGGAACACTTCTTATTGTATCGCTAACGCGATGGTGCTATGATAATAACTATTAATTAAGAATAAGGATAGTTGTTTAATAAACACCGAACCTTATTCTTTTATTGTTTTATAAATAACCAACTCCAAATCATAGAAAGAAGGAAAAGATGTCACAAGCAAAGGAATATAAAAACCACAAAAGTGTTGAAAAGAAATACACATGAGATTTAGAAGCAATTTTAGAAGGAAAAACATACGAGTTTTGATTTAAAAAAGCTATCGCTGAATACAAAGCAGCTATCAAAATCAAAGATTCAAAATATGACTCAGAAAGAAAATTCTTAAACTCACTTAAAAAAGATGATGAAATGACATTGACTCTTAATAAAGTATCAAACTATATTTCAAACAATTCTAATCAAGATATTGCAGATCCAAAATTCAAACAAATGCAAGAGGAACTTCAATTTGAATTCTTTAAATTACAAAAGGAGTTCGGTTCAGAATTAAATAGAATGTTTAAACACGAAGAAAAACTACGTGCATGAGCAGAGAAAAAATCTTTTGCAAATTACAAGAAGGGGATTCTTGGAACACTTGATGAGATGAAACATAAGTTATCAGACGAAATTGAAAACTTCTTAACTCAATCTTCAAGAGCTCACATCGATGCATCTTCAACATTTGAAATCATCACTGATTCAGAATTAGATTATGGATTCGCAACAACTTCAAAAGGAAGAAAGATTAAAATAACTTCAGCAAACAGAGCTAAATTAATGAAACACTCTGATGAAGCTGTTCGTAAATCAACAATGATTAATTACCGTAAAGGTTACTTAAAACATAAACAATCATTATCTAACTTATTATTTCAACACTTCAAAGAAACAGCGGTTATGGCTAAAGTTAGAAATTATGACTCAGCAGTTCAATCAGAAATTGCTAGTGATAAAGCTGACGAAGAGTTACTAAATACTTTATATTCTTCAGTGCAAGAAAATAAAGTTGTATTTAAAAAATATGCAATCGCAAAGAAAAAATTCTTTAAAGCAAAATTCAATAAAACATTTAAACAATGAGATGCAGCTGTTCCGTTAGTGAAAGTTAAATCAGAATACACTGTAGAAGAAGGTCAAGAACTTATATTAGAAGCTTTAAAACCAATGGGTAAAGAGTATACTGATGTTCTTAAAAAAGCATTTAACGATAGATGAATTGATTATATGACAATCAAGAATAAACGTTCAGGTGCTTATTCAATCGGTGGTTCACACGGATTAGAAGCTAAATACATCTTAATGAACTGAGATGGTGAATTAAGATCTGTTGAAACATTAGCGCACGAACTAGGGCATTCAATGCATTCATACTATTCAGATAAAACACAACCAATCTCATTATCAGGATATCCAATATTCTTAGCTGAAATAGCATCAATTTTCAATGAGTTAATGCTAACAGATCATTTATTAAAAACAACAGATAATGATAAATTGAAATTTGACTTATTAGAATCTGCAATCTCAGGTTTTGATGGAACTATCATGAGACAAACAATGTGATCAAACTATGAATACGATTTATTAAAAGCGATCGAAGAAGGACAACCCGTATCTTCATATGAAGCTATTTCAAAAATATATTTTGAAAATTCTAAGAAATACACTAATAAGAAAAATCCTAAATACAAAGAAGATGAACAATGAGGATCAATCATGGTTCCACACTATTACTATGGATTCTATGTATATAAATATGCGATAGGTTATACAGTTGCTACAGTATTCTTCCAAAGATATAAAAAAGATGGCGTTGAAGCATTACAAAACTACATCGATAAATTCCTTTCAGCTGGTGGAAGAGATTGACCAATTGAAATACTAAAAGATGCTGGTATTGACTTATACGATAAAAACATTTATAAAGAAGCCTTCAATTCATTAGAAGCCTTCATTGATGAATATGTAAGAATAGGAAATAAAATTTTCAAAAAGTAAGACAAAACAAAAACTTAATTAAAAACAAGGATTTTAAAAGGAGAAAAAATGACTAAAAAGACAAAACAAATTTCAATGGGGACAGTTGCTGCTGTATTAACAATTACAGTTCCAACAGTTATGGCTGTTTCATGTGGTTCTAACGATAGAGATATCAGTTCATTTTATAAATTTAAAAGAACTGAGATAAATATATATGGAACACTTGCTCCGCTACCTCAAAGAACCTTTGATCCTCAATACATTTCTGGTAATGGGGTTAATGAAGATTATGGTTCTTCAGCTAGATCATTACCTCTTTTAAGAACAAAAGCAACGGGTGATAATATTGCTATTCCCAATACTGATGTTACAAAGACAAATCCTAAAGATCAAATAAAATGAAAAGAGCAACAAAAGGAACAATACGAATTCCAAGGTGCTAAAGCTATTTTTGGTAGTATGGATGGTAAAACTTGAAAAGAAGTAAAACCAAGTGATATTAAAAATGGTGCAGTTACAGTTTCTGGACAAAAGGATTTTAAAGGATACCAATACTATAAATTCCAAATCAGAAAAACTAAATGAACAACTATTGACAACGAAGAATCTAAATACACATTAAGTGCTAGAGATTATTACTACGGGATGATGCGTTCATTAGCTTCTGCGAGATCAGTTAGAAATGATGGGACATTAAACGGTAATAAAATTCCCGGTCTTCCAAAGTTTAGCTCTAGCTTAAGTGACACAAATGACAGAACCCTAAATAATACAAATGGTTATTTATTAGACTTGTTTGGTGTTGATGTTAAGAAAACAATAGAAGATGGTGAAAAACTAGGTAAAGATAATGATGAATTCGTTGTTTCATTAACAAAACCTTCTGCAATTATTCTTGATTCTTTATTCGCTAATAACTCTTACTTCACTCCTGCACCTTCGCAAAAAATTGTTGAGTTAGCTCACGGAAGTAAAAAGCCTGAAGTTAAATATGGGATTTCAACATATGGTAAAGATGGAGATCAATTCTCAGGAATTAAAGATATATTACATGTCAGTCCCTATTTCTATACAAAATATAGTTTCCTAAGTGGATATGTAATGGTTAAGAATAAGCATTATTGAGATAAAGACTTTGTAAATGATAAAGAAAGAATTACAAAATACACATATCACATTACACCAGAGGGAGCCGATGCACAAGCGGAAGCACTTTCAAGAAAAACAGGTTACGAAAATGGATTAGAATCAATCCTAGATAAAAAAGCATGAGCAAATCCTGATGTTCAAAATAAAATTAGAATTAATGCTGATAAATATGGAGCAAGATTATCTAAGGTGTTTAAAGTAGGTTTACAGAATAAACTGCTTTGAAACCCAACAATGCCAAAAGATTTAGAAACTAAATATAGTTCAAAAGGTATTGAAGCCATGTATGGTAAAGATATAAAAACAAGAGAACAATCACTAACAAAACCAGAAGCACTTAATGGATTCTTTAATGGTACTGGTATGGAAGTTAGAAAAGCTATGGATGCTGCATACAACTGATATGCTGGTTCTGTTGCTGTTTCAGGAACAACACAAAAGATAGCATTGCTTTCACCGTTGGCTCCAGAACAAAAAACAACCGTAACAAGAAAAGGGAATGACGGATTAACTATTTGAGACCTTATAGTTGAAAATAATGAACACCCAAGAGGTAAAGGTAATACCGTTGTAGATGATTCTATTTGAGCAAAACCAACTATCGTCCCTTCATACTTTGAAATGAAAGATAGATATAATAAAGAGAAAAATCAAATTGAAGCTTCTAAGTCCCCAGCATTCTCACTTGCAAAAGATTTATTTGCAAAAGTTGCAAAAGAAATTGGTGCTTCTAAAAGTAATCCTGCCATAATCCCTCTACAAACATGAGGAGCAGCTGATAAGGCTAAAGACTCTTCTGAAACTGTTAAACAATGAGAAACAATGATTAAGGTATTTAACCTTGCTGGTGATGGTGCTGTTAAATTTGAAAAAGTTACACCTTCAACATGATCAACACACCTGAATGCATTCCAACGTAATCAAGCGGAATTTGAATATGCTGCTTGATCACCAGACTATCCAGCTGCCGCTTCTTCATTACAAGGGATAACAACAATTGAAAGAACTGGTATTATAGCTGGGCAAATGCTTGATATGCTTAATCCAAACAAGCAACCAGAACTTGCAAAACTTGCAAAACAATATAATATAAATGAAGCTACTTTAAAAACATTGAATGCTAATGATATTTATAAAATGTCTCAAAACAACACAGAAGATTTAGCACCTGAAAAAGTAAAATTAATGAATGCAGCTAAAAAAATAACTTCGGATGGTTATTTACTAAAAGCTACTGATGACGCATTTATGAAAGAAACAGTTACTTACTTACAAGATCACGCTGTTTACTATCGTCCAATTATCAGTGAGAAATATACTTCAATAGTTCCAGATAGAGAAATGGGTGGAACTACAGTTGAAGTATATAAAAAATGATTACATAAAAGAATGTTGAAAAGTGGAACTGGATTCTTACAAGATTTCAGTGCCGACTTAGATTAAAGGAGGAATAAATGTTTAAATATATATTAAAAAGATTAGCATTGCTATTGCTTTCGCTATTCATAGTTGTAACCATTACATTCTTCCTTATGGATTTAATGCCTGGTTATCCAAAAGCACTTGAAGATGCTTCTATGAAACCACACGCACCAAAAATAGAAGTGCTTGCAAAAGAATATGGATTGAATGATCCAATCTTCGAAAGATACGGGAGATACTTATCAGGAATTTTCCATCTAAAATTTGGTGATGTTTATAATCCAACATACAAAGGAACAACAATTCCTAACTTGTTCTTTAAACCACTTAAGTATTCAATGTTAGTTACCGTTCCAGCATTCGTTATCTCAACAGTGCTTGGTGTAGTATTAGGATTTATAGCTGGTTATAAACGTGGTAAATGACAAGATACACTAATAAATGTATTCGTTATGTTATTCGTCGCAGTGCCTTCATTCATATGAGCTATATTCTTAATGTTAATAGGTACAAAGGTTGGATTACCAGTAGCATTCGAAGAAGCATTAGGAGCTTCATTCGAGGTATTGTCATTAATCCTTCCAATTATCACCCTAACATTGGGTGGTATGGCAACACTTACTTACTACACACGTAATGAAGTTGTTGAGATTCTTAAATCAGACTTTATTTCAATCGCAAGATCAAAAGGTCTTTCAGAGAAACAAATAATTACAAGACATGTTTTCCGTAATGTTTCAATTCCATTGGTATCGATAATACTACCTATGTTCGTTACATTATTGACAGGTTCATTAATTATTGAACGTTTCTTTGCAGTACCAGGTACATCAAGTGTTATTGTTCTAGCGGTCCAAAATAAAGAAACATACATTATCTTATTCTCAATACTATTCTATTCATCACTAACAATGCTTGTTCAATTGCTGGTTGATGTTCTATATGTATTTATTGACCCAAGAATCAAGATAGCTCAATCTCAAAAAATGTCTATCTTTAAACGCATGAAACTTGCTTCAGAAAGAAAGAAAGCGTTTAACGAAGCAAATTCTAAGGGAGGTAAATAATGACTTCAGCAGAATTCAATAAAGAATATAACCTTCAAGATATAAATGCAAAATGATTTGTAGTTGAAGAAGTTAAAGAGAAAGATGATGTTCAAGTTGTTGGTAAAGCCAGCACAATGTCAAAAGATATCTTCAAAAGATTCTTCTCAAACAAATGAAACTGATTATTCCTTTCAATTGTTTTAATAATATTGGCATTAACAATAATAGTTCCATTAGTTTCTAGATATTCAGAACTAGATCCTATTTCAAAAACAAAATCTAATGATATTCGTTTGTTACAACCAACATGAGCTGGTAACCAAACAAAAGTATTCTTAATCTCAATTCCAGAGTGAAATAATGGACATGGTGCTTCACTACCATTTGATACGAATAATATTGAATCAGTTTCAGTTATTCAATCAACAGGTCAAGTGAAAGTTACTGTTCTAAATACATTGGTAAAATCACACAACATCATCCTAGGAACAGATGAAGTTGGTAGAGATGTTTGAACAAGACTGTGAATCGGTACAGCTTGATCATTAAAATTAGCATTATTAGTTGCTATTACCGAAACAATAATAGGTGTTGCTATTGGTGTTTGAATTGGTTTCCACGTTGGGAAAGCAACAGATACAATAGTCATGCGTATTATCGAGATATTTAAATCAACACCCGTATTGTTATGAATGATTCTATTTGCAACAATACTTGGTACTGGTTTCTGATCGATTGCACTGGTTCTTATACTAGTTGGTTGAACAGGACCAATTTGAGCTGCTAGATTATTTACACTTAAAGTTAAAGATAGAGACTTTATTCTTGCAGCTGAAGTTACTGGTGTTACAAAATTCGGAAGAATTTACAAACACATACTTCCTAACATTATGGGTAGATTAATGGTTTCATTCGTTCTTAGAGTGCCAGCCGTTATATTCTTCGAAGCAACACTGATATTCTTGGGAATGTCTGTTGGTGCAGAAGGTGCTGCTACATTAGGGAACTTAATACAAACAGGACGTTCACACATATTAGAACAAGTCTACTATGTATTAGGACCTGTAATAGTTATATTATTACTAACAATTTCATTACAAAACTTAGCAAATGGTTTAAGGGACGCATTCGACCCTAAAATCTCAGGATAGAAAGGAAACAACATGGAAAATATTATTTCAGTAAGAAACTTAGAAGTTTCTTTCAAAAGCCCAACAAATAAAAAAGAGTTGATGCGTATTATTCGTGGTGTTGACTTTGACATCCCTAAAGGTTCAATAGTAGGATTTATTGGTGAATCTGGTTCTGGTAAATCAGTTACTGCAAAAACACTACTTAAAATGAATTCTAATTCAACAACAATGGCATCTTCAATATTAATTGATGGTGTGAACGTTCTTGAGGGTGAAAACCCTTCAACAACAGTTCTTGATGAAAAAATACGTACAGCTGAAACAAATCTTAAAAAAGCGAAAAAAGATGACAAGAAAAAAGAAATCAAAAAATCTTTAAGAAAATTAAAAAACGAAAAGCATTCTCACACAACAAACAGAGATAGTTTTAAGATGACTGATAATAAAAAGATATGAAGAGATATACGTGGTAAAAAAGTTGCTTATATACCTCAAGATTCAATGACATCTCTGAATCCAACTAAAACAATTGGTAAACAAATTATGGAATCATTAGAACTTCATAGTGACTTGAAAACAACAAAAGAGCGTAAAGAAAGAGCCATTGAGCTTCTAGAACGTTTTGGTGTTAAAGGCGCTAGAGAAAGAATAGATTCTTATCCACATGAATTTTCAGGTGGTATGAGACAAAGGGTTATTATTGCTATGACTGTAGCATGTATGCCTGATGTAATTATTGCTGATGAGCCTACAACTGCTCTTGATCCTACGGTTCAAGCGTCAGTTCTAGAACTTTTTGAAGAAGTTAGACGTGAATTCAACATTTCAATCATATTTATTTCGCATGATATTGCTGTTATTGCAACTCTTTGTGATTATATCTATGTATTTTACGCAGGTAAAGTTGTTGAAAAAGGAAAAACAGAAGAATTATTCTCTGATCCTAGACATCCTTATACTTGATCATTGATGGCTGCTATGCCAGATCCTGATCATAAAAGTGATAGATTGTTCACGATACCAGGAACACCTCCAAACTTCACAAACTTACCAGAAGGAGATCCATTCTCTGTGAGAAATCCATTTGCATTAAAAATTGATTTCTTGAAAGAACCTCCATTATTCAGAGTTAAAGATGATCATTTTGCTGCAACGTGATTACTACATCCTTCTTCACCTGAGGTTAATCCACCTGAAGAAGTTACAGTTATTATGGAAAGAGCAAGAGAAACATTAAAAGAATTGAAAGGTGAAAAACATGTCAAATAGAGAAGTAGTAAAAGTATCACAATTAAATAAGACCTTCATGTCTAAAAATGGTGTTGTTAAAGCTATTGATAATGTTTCATTTTCTATCAAAAAAGGTGAAATTGTTGGATTGATTGGTGAATCTGGGTCAGGTAAAACTACAATTGGTAGATCTTTACTAAGACTTCATATTCCTGATTCTGGTTCAATCGAAATCGCAGGTAAAGAATATGCTTCTAAAAAGATAAGTAAAAAAGATGAAAGATCATTAAGAAATAATGCACAAATGATTTTTCAAGATCCATATTCTTCTTTAAACGGACAAAAAAACATTTTACACATTATCTCTGAACCCTTAAAAGTTAATGGGACAGACAAAAAAATGGTAAATGAATATCTAGTTGATCGTTCTGAAATGCTATTATTCTTTAAATCAACTCTAAACACATACTTCTATGAAACAAAATGAAATCATTTAGAAGTTAAATATACTGAGCAAATCAATGCTTATAATAAGATTATCAATGAATTAGATGCAATGCAATGTGATAAAACAGACGTTAAACTTTCATTATTTAATATAGCGATCGGTATTTACTATAAAACTTTATCAGCTGCACATACACAAATAATTAATTCTTCTGCAGAAAACCTACACGGTTTCTTCAATAAATGAAAAGAATTAAGAAGCAACATTGAAAAAGAAAGCGTTGATGATTGAGATGAAATAGCTCTTCTTAAAGCTAAAAAAGCGAATAAATTAGCTAAAAAAGAAGTTAGAGCTTCAAAAGCTACGAGAGAGTTAGAGAAAAAGATTCAAGAACTAAAAGAAGAAATACTTGAACTCAAAAGAGAAGAGGCTCTTGAAGGTAATGTTTCAACAGCAGCTTTTACAGAATTAATCGAACAACATAGATTAGAAATGAAAGAAGCTAAAATCAATATGCCTTTAGCAAGTAATTATGGAACACAAAACTTCTTAAATGTGTCAATTGCAAAAGCTAAAAAGATTATTCATGAGTTATCTCAAACTTTAGAGAGCGAAAATAAATTTATTTCAATTGACTCTGATGAACTAAATCAATCAATCTTAGATACAGTTGCAATATTATATAAAGATATTTTTGAGAAACGTAGAATAGCAGCTAAAGATAATTCAGTTGCAAAAGAAAGATATTCAGACATTCATGAAGAATTATTTGATGTTGATTGAACTGAAGAATCTCCATATTACAAATTTATAGCAAAAGCTTCAAAAATCAATGATGCAAAAATCAAAGAAACAGAAGAAAAAATAAATGCTATAGAAGAAATGATTTCACAACACAACATCGAATTAAAAGAATTGATTGAAAAAGATAAAATGAGAGATCATGAAGAACTTTCTAAAAAACTAAAAGAATCTGAAGAAATCCTTTCAAAAGCTATATTAGACAATAAAACAGAACGCATAGCTTTCGAAGAAAAATACAAAGAAGAATTTGCTGTATTAAAACTTGAAAAGGAAACAAAGATTGAAGAACTTAAGCTTCAATTAGAAGAAATTAAAGAAAAAGCAATTAAAGCATATGAAGATAAATTTGAATTTATTGAAAATTTTGAAACTGATTATTTAATTTCAGAAGAAGAAACAATTAAAAATGAATCTGAACTAAAAAAACTTGTTAATAATTCAACAAAAGATAAGAAAGATAAAAATGATTCATTAGTTCAAGAACACTGAAGGTTAGATAAATACCAAGGAATTGTTCAAGAATTATTTGGAATAAAAAGACCATTCAACCTTAAAAGAAGATTGAAAAAACTACTTGTGAGATTAGAAGTTTTCGCAACTCTTCAACATGCAGGGCTGCAACCAGCACATGCATTTAGATATCCACATGAATTTTCAGGTGGTATGAGACAAAGGGTTGGTATTGCCAGGGCGATTATCAATAAACCTAAGTTCATAATTGCTGATGAACCTATTGCTGCACTAGACCTTTCTATTCAAGCACAAGTTGTTAATATGCTTCTTGAACAAAAAGAAAGACTTGGTCTTGCGATGTTATTCATAGCCCATGACCTGTCAATGGTTAGATTTAATTCAGATAGAATTCTTATTATGCATTTAGGTAAATTAGTTGAATATGGGGAAACAGAAGAAATCTTCAATAATCCAAAACACCCTTATACAGTTAACTTAATCAAAACAATGCCTTCACTGAATAATTTAGCTCAAGGATTTAAAGATTCAACATTTATCCCAACATACTTAGAAGAATATTCAATGTCTAATAGACCATTCTATGTACAAGTTGATGGTAAAGATCACTTTGTTCTTGCTGATAAAAAGCAAGCACAAAAATGAGTTGGTTCTGTTGTTAAAAAGACATGTGTTGATGAACCGTCTGATGAATTAAAACAAAAAAATTCAAAGCAAAAAGATGACACAAAAACAACTGCTAAAAAAACAACTGCTAAAAAAACAACAACTAAAAAAGCTACTTCAAAAGTAGAGGAACCAAAACCAAAAATGGTTGTACCTCCAAAAAGACGTCAAAAGTATCAACAAGTTGAAACAAGAAGATCTAGAAAAGTTTCTAGATTAAGAAAGTTAAACAAGTAGGATCATATGGAACAAAAGAATAAAAAACAAACTTTGTTTCGAAAAATATTTACTAATAAAAAAATGCGTAAGCAAATTGCGATTGGTCTTATATTATCATTGATGATATCTTCTATTATCGTAATTGGATATGCAATACATTCAAGACCGGAATCTATTTGAGCAGCCTTGTGCGCTGTTCAAATCGGTGTTGCGCTATTGTGATTAGTTGGTAGATGAGGTGGTTTCTCAACTTCACGTTATGCAAGTAGGAATACTGCAAGGCAATCCTTAAACAGGAAAGCCATAAAACAAAAAACAAAAGATAAATATTTACTCAAAAGAGTGGATTCACCTCTTGCGTTAGAAGAACAAGAAGCTAAAAAAAGTAAAGCTGGTATTTGAGTTATGTTAGGGCTTGGAATTATATATATAATAATAGCTTTAATAGTTAGTTTTGCATAAAAAAATGAGCGTTAGCTCGTTTTTTTAATAAATTAGTTTTTATGAATTACTTTGTTATTTACAACTTTTTAGTATAATTTGAAAGTATTATATTATTCTAATACTCACAATATATAAATAAAAGGAGAAAATTATGTGAAATTCAGCAGTTTTCGTTGCCGAGTTACTTGGAACATTATTCCTAGTACTTGGGGCGCTAAGCGTTGTGATAACATCTAAATCTTCAGCTATGAAAGACCTTAAAGGTAAATCAATCTTTGTAGCTGCTGGAATTGGTGTTGCATTAATGCTTGCAATTTACGTAACATTAGGTTACGAAAAGAAAGCAGGAGTAGGAGCTACAGGTTGAGTAAACCCAGCTGCTACACTAGCAGTTTGTTTAGCAAACGGTTCATGAGATTCAGCACTTGCTGGTCTTGCAGGACAATTAACAGGAGCACTAGTTGGAGGATTTGTATTCGTAATTATCGCGTTCATGGTTTCTGACCTTAAAACAGTTATTACTGAAACACTTGCATTCCCAGAAGGTGAAAACAATGTTCTTACAATGGGGACAATGGAATTAGTAGGTTCATCACTATTCGTTGGTGGTATCGCTACAGTTGCAGCATTCGGTGTTGCTGAAAACGTTACTCCAGTTATCGTTGGACTATTCATTACATTAGTATTATTAACAATTGGTTCAAAATACGCTTTAGTATTAAACCCAGCTGCATTCCTAATGCCTATGATTGCAGGACTTGTTCTTTCAAGACCTTCAAATGGTAAAGCAGTAGCTATTAATGTTACAGTTGGAATTACAGCATGTCTAGCAGCCGCAGCAATGGTTGGTGGAATTGCTCACACAGCTACATTATTCTAATAATGATTTAAAAATATCCTTGCGGGTATTTTTTTAACGCCTTTTTTGCAAATAAAAAAATCAGAACTAACTGATTTTCAATATTAATTATTTAAATAAATCTGCTCCAGCTTGTGCTACTGCATGATCATTTTCAACAGTTGAACCTGAAACACCAATTGCTCCAATAACATTTCCGTTT
>NZ_PSZP01000017.1 GCF_004335995.1 Mycoplasma todarodis | reverse complement strand
TATTAAAATATCTAAAAGCTCAAGACTTCAACAAATACCAAGCTCTAATTAAAGAACTTGGACTAAGAAAATAATGGCATCGCCATTATTTTTTTCTTGCTTTTGTTTTAGAAGTAGAAGGTTTACTTTTACCATTTACTTTTTTGGGTGTTTTATTAGATTTAGTTTCTGCTGTTAGTTTAATCTTTTCAGCTCTTTCTCTATCCTCTAATTTCTTTTTGATAATGTATTCAAGATATTCCTTCTCGTAACGTTCACCTCTAATTCTTCTTTTCTTAATTGTTGCTTTGGCTTTGGTAACTGCTAATTTTCTTTTAGCTAATGTTATCTCTTCTTTTTTAATAACTGTTTCATTTTTAGATTCAGCAATTTTACGTTTACTTTTTTCAACTTTTCATTCTAGTTTTTCTAGTTTTTCTTCAACATCTGAAGCTACTTCATAATCATACTCATATCTATATCGTTTATTAAATTTAAACAAGATTCAGTTGTGGACATAAATCATTCCAGCTAAACCTACAAAGATTCCAATAACTCCTCCAAGAGCGATTCACAATTGTTTGAAATTACCTGTGGTAGCCAAGTCTGATACAGGATAAGGATCTCTTCAAATGATACTAATCATTAAGTAGAAAATTATATAAGCTGCAGGATAGATAATTCCTACAAATAAGAATTTTCTATTTAATCTAGATGCTTCTGTTGAGAGGATTAGATATATAAATGAATATATAACCATACAAGCAGGTATTACAGCGTGAACTAATATAGTTGATGTATGTATTAATATGTCCATCAATTGATCACTGGAATCATTTGTTTTACCGAAGTCTTTGGAAATAGCTGACCAGAACACCACACATACTATGATGTCGTACATTGTAACTATCGAAAGGGTTCTTTGTGAGTGTGTTCAACGCAATCATTTTGGAGCTCTATCATCGTACATAAATAATCTAAAACATAAAACAAATGTTAGTAACAATGTTGTTTGTCATGTGAATTGAGTTAATGATCAAAAGAAATAAGGATGAGCTAATGCTCTGTGTGCAAATTCCCTAGCTTGAGCAGATTGATTTGGTGGAAAAGGTTTTTCTCCTCACTCACTTTCTCTTAAGATGAAGTTAACATCTTTATCATGTCAGTATCATAAATGAAATTTACCTTCGTAATAACCAGTATCTCAAAGTATAGTTACTATTGTTTTTAAAACAATCGTTACCAATATGATGAATAAGAAACTTCCAAGTAAAATTTTATTCTTTTTACTCTTGCTTCAATTTGGTCTGATGTCAATTTCTTTAAGTTTTTCCTTTGTTCTTGTTAAAGTTTTTCTCATATTTTTTATTATACCTTCTTATTTTAAGAAGGAAACAAAACACTGGCTAATGCCAATGTTTTTTTATAATCGGTTTTATCTTTAGTTTCAAACCACATCTCTATATTTAAAATTTATGCTTGGAGTATTGTTTTACTTCTTTAAAAGGCTATTTATATTAATCCAAGTAATGAATACTCATGATATTCATCATCTTTATATTGTGGATTTTAGCATTTTACAAAGATTGAGATAAGTAAAAAGATGGTTTTTTAATGCTGTAAAGCAAAAGTGCTTGACACCCGATGAATTTTATGATAAACTTTAATTACTTATTAGAAAAAGAATACATGGTAAAAATGAGATTAAAACGTCAAGGTTCTAAATTCAACGCATTCTACAAAATCGTAGTTGCTGATGCTAGAGCACCTAGAGACGGAAGATTTATCGAAGTTGTAGGTTTCTATAACCCACACACTAAAGAACTTAAAATGACTAAACGATGGAGCTGTTCCAACAGAAACTGTAAAAACATTACTTAAAAAAGAAAAAATTAACGAAGAATTTGCTAACTCAAAACTTGCAAAGAAATAATTAATTATGAAAATAAACTTTATAACTCTATTTCCTAAGTACTATGACCCATTTCAATCAGAATCAATCGTTAAAAGAGCTATCGATAAAAAGTTAGTTGAAGTTAATGTTGTTGATTTTAGAGAATTCTCAGTAGGCAAACACAACAAAGTTGATGATATTGTTTACGGAGGTGGTCAAGGTATGTTATTAATGGTTGAACCCATTGATAAAGCATTGGAAACAACAAAAGGTAGAAGAATACTTCTTTCACCTCAAGGTAATAAATTTACGCAGGAAAAAGCATTAGAATTATCTAAACTAGACGAAGTAACATTCGTTGCTGGACATTACGAAGGATTTGACGAAAGAGTTAGATCATTGGTTGATGAAGAATTATCAATTGGTGACTATGTATTGACAGGTGGAGAATTACCTTCAATGGTTATGGCTGATTCAATCATTAGATTGATACCAGGCGTAATTAGAGAAGCTTCACATGTTAATGACTCATTCCAAGGAAATCTTCTAGACCATCCTCAGTATACACGCCCACGTGTTTACAAAGGTATGGAAGTTCCTGAAGTATTATTAAATGGTAATCATGCAAAAATAGAGCAATGAAGAAAAGAAAAACAAATGGAGAAAACTCTTAGAGTTAGACCCGATTTATTAAAAGGAGATCATAATGAGAAATAAATTACTTACAGCAGTAGAAGCAAATCAAATTAAAACAGACTTACCTGTATTCAAATCAGGTGACAACGTTGTTGTTCACGTACGTATTAAAGAAGGATCAAAAGAAAGAATTCAACTTTTTGAAGGTCTAGTAATTAAAAAACACGGTACAGGAACATCAGAAACATTTACAGTTAGAAAAATGTCATACGGGATTGGTGTTGAAAGAACATTCCCTCTACATTCTCCACTAGTAGCGATGTTAAAAGAAAAAACAAAGTTAGAAGAGCAAAACTTTACTACATGAGAGATAGAAAAGGTAAAGCAGCAAGACTTAAAGAACTTAGAAAATAGTTCAAAATTAAATGGCCTTTGGTCATTTTTTTTATGCTTTTATAACGTTTATAAAAACATTTGGGAATATAATTAATTCAGCGAAATCCTTTTAAATTGGTGTTAAATTACTTTTTTCTCTATAATTTATATATGTTAAATATTTTAGGAAACAGATTACAAAAATCGATGAAAAAAATGCAAGCAAAAACTTCACTGAAAGAAGAGGATATTTTAGAAGTTACAAGAGAAATTAAAATGGCATTGTTAGAGGCCGACGTTAACTTATTAGTGGTAAAACAATTTGTTAAATCAGTTAAGAAAAAAGCTTTATCAGAAACAGTGTTAGCACAACTTAACCCAGGACAAAACGTTGTTAAAATTGTTAAAGATGAATTAACAGATATACTTGGTGGAACTTCAAAAGAAGTTAAATTGAAAGGGAATCTACCAATCATTATGATGGTTGGTCTACAAGGTTCAGGTAAGACTACAACAACAGGTAAACTAGTTAATCACTTTAAGAAAAAGAAAGCATCTAAGAACCCATTACTTGTAGCTGGTGACGTTTATCGTCCAGCTGCTGTAGAACAATTAAAAACACTAGGTAAACAATTAGGTGTAACAGTTTTTGAAAAAGGTACTTCTGCTAAACCACAAGATATTGTTGAAGAAGCAATGGCTTTCGCAAAAGAAAACGAACATGATTTAATCATAATCGATACAGCTGGTCGTTTATCAATTGATGAAGCATTAATGGAAGAATTAGTTGATATCAAGAAAATTGCTAAACCTCAAGAAATCTTCTATGTTGCTGATGCATTATCAGGACAAGATATCATCAATGTTGCTTCAACTTTCCATGAAAGACTTTCATTGACAGGTTCAATCATCACAAAACTTGATTCTGATGCTCGTGGTGGAGCTGCCCTTTCAATTACTAAAATGTTAAATCTTCCAATTGTATTTATTGGTACTTCAGAAAAAATGTCTGGTCTTGATCAATTCCATCCAGACAGAATGGCTGAAAGAATTCTAGGTATGGGGGATGTTCTATCTCTTATTGAAAAAGCACAAGATGTTCTTGATGAAGATAAATCAACAAGAATGGCAAATAGAATGGCAAATGGCCACTTCGATCTTGATGATTTATTAGAACAATTACAACAAATGAAGAAATTAGGTAAATTAGGAAGTATTTTAAAAATGATTCCTGGAGCTCAGAACATTTCTAAGGATAAAATTGAAGCTGCAGATAGAAAACAAAAACTATTTGAAATTCTTATTTCTTCAATGACTAAGAAGGAAAGAAAAAATCCTAAACTACTTAAAAACGCAAAACGTAAACAAAGAATTATTGCCGGTTCAGGTAGAACTGCACAAGAGTATAACTCTTTAGTTAATGAGTTCGAAAGAATGGCAAAACAAATGAAACAAATGGCTAAGGCTATGAAAGATGGTACATTCAATCCAGGTATGATGCGTGGTATGGGTGGAATGTAGTGAAAGAAATACTGAGAAAGAATAAATACTTTTTAATCAGTGCGATAATTGCAACGATATTTATCATAATAATGATAATAGCCGATTCAGTGACTGCATTGAATTGAACGGTTATAAGAGGAAATAAAGAAACAACCGCTCTTAAAGACGCCAAATATTCAATAGAGCATGTTAATTGAATTACGATTTTCTATTTCACATTTCAATCTAATCTTTTAGTTGTTATTTACTTATATCTAAGAGCATTTGGAATTATGAAACCAAAACAAAATTCACATCATAAAATGTTCCAATTAATTGTTACTTTAAATATAACAATCACAATGGTTACATATTGATTGATACTTGCTCCATTCTCTTCTGTGTGAACACATGGAGGATTCCCGGGAGCGTTAAAAATAATAGTGACAATTATGGTGCACTTAATTACACCGATCTTTATGTTAATTGCGTTCCATAAAGATAAATTACAAATCAATGAAGAAGGAGTTATTCTTGGTAATAAGAAACTTCTATATGTATTGATTTATCCAATTATTTGATTGGTATTGGCTGTCTCTATTTATTTCGCAACAAGAACAGATGCTCATTATTTAAGAAAGATTATAAATGATCATACACATGAATTTGCATTAGTGAAAGGTAATGGTTCAATAATCCATTCTTCAGGAGTTGCAATTTACTTCTTCTTAGATTTTGGAGGAGTTCCAATAGGAGTAACTATCGGAGCTTGCTTAGCTATAGGTATAGCATTTATTGGATTTGGATATTTATTTATAGTTGTATCTAATCCTAATTCAAAATTAAATCAAAAAATAAAAACATTCAAACAAGGAAAGTAATTCCTTGTTTTATTATCTTGATGTTGATAAGTGTTAAAATTATTTTATGAATAAATTATTTAAACACTTTGAAAATAACGGTAAAAAGAAAATGGTTTTCCTACACGGATTCAATAGCAATGGTAACTTCATCCAACCTTTATTAAAGCTTGAAAGAGAATATGACATTATTTCATTTGATTTCCCTGGTTGCGGAAATGAAGATGCTGGAGATGAAACAATAACTATTGAAACATATGCAAAATTTGCAATTGAAAAGATAAATACTTTAACTGAACCTTTTATACTTGTTGGTCACTCATTAGGTGGAGCTATCGCTATGAATATAGCTAATCATCCATTGGTGTCAAAAGTAGTATTGTTAGCCCCTTTAAACCCATTTGCTTACCAAGAGGGTATAGAATCATGATTATTGCCAACAAGTGCCCAAGACGCTTTAAATTCAATGCAATCATTGGTTGGTAATGATCAAAAAGAGATGTATTTTAATAACATAATAAACACAGCTGGAACATTCCTTAAAAACACTCTTCCTAAAATGGATATATTTAAATATATGGTTTTCAATCAAATAACTAACCAAAAATATTTAAATGAGATATTGATGGACAAATATTTATCAAATCAAAAAGATGTTATTTTAATTCAAGGGGATATTGATAAATTTATTGCAAAAGAAAGTTCTGATAAAACATGTAAAACTTTTAAATATAGAAAAATCATTCTTAAAAACACAGGTCATTCAATTGTGTATGAAAGAGAAAATGAATTGAACACTATATTGAATAGCATCAGTAAAGATTAAGGCATTTAAAAAAATCACATCTGTGATTTTTTATTATTTCTTTTTCCGTTTTGAACGTCAAATTAAAAGTCCAGAAATTATTGCTACTAAAGTAATTATTGAAATAGAAATACCTAAAATTAAACCAATATTACTTTTTGTTTTTTTATCTTTTTTATCAGTTGAATGAATATTATCTTTTTTGGGAACAATATTGTTTTTCTTGTCAGGGTTAACAACCTTTGTTTTGGGAATAGTATTATTTTTATCAATTGGATTTGAATGCTTCGCATTTGAATTATTGGCATTATCAATCATTTTATTCACAACTCTTAATAAAGAGTCAAATTCATTATTTATTTTTTCGTTATGAATTTCCACATCTGATTTACCATAAATTATTTTTGTGAATGTACGTTTAGGGTTATTTACATAAGCTGTAAAAGTCTTAACCTCTATTTTAATTGCTCCATCAGATGAAGAAGTTAAGATGATATCTTTTACAGTTAAAGTTTTAAAACTTTTGAAAAGAAGAATTCCAAAAACTGACTGAATTGAAGTGATTTTCTTTTCTATATCATTGATATCATTTATTTCTTTTGCTATCTCACTTACAGTTTTATTATTTTGATCAACAATTCAAGCGGAATCTAATACCGCTGATATTAAAGAAGAGATTATAGGTCTTCTTAGTTCTGCTTTACTTTGATTCTTTTTTGTTTCCAGTGTTTTTAACTTTTTCTTTTCGGTTTCTAATGCATTGAATCATTTATTATAAAGAGTGTCTTTTTTATCGAAGTCTTTTATTGCGTCTTCTAAAAGTTTTTCTTTTTTAGTTTTATCAGCACCCGTTGCCTTCTGGAACGCATCTTTGGCTGCTCTTTTCTTTCTAATTGCATCATTAACGATATCAATACTTTTGTTGTACTCTTTATGTATTTTAAAGTAAGTATCAACCTCTGCATTGTATTCACGTGTAAGTCTTTCCGCTTTTTCCTGCTTAGTTTCTAATTTTTTTGGTGGTTGACTTTTCGCAGCTAATGCATCTGATTTACCTTTTATTTTTCATTCAACATTATTATTTGGAGTTGTTGCATATTTAGAGAAAAGCTTAGCTTTAACTGTAATGATTCCGTTCGAATTAGCAATTAACTCGACTTCGTCGATCGTTGTTCCATTTTCGACTTCAGGTAAAGATACCCCAGTGATTTCTTCCAATTTTCAAACTTGCAACTTTGCTTCTTCAAGATCATTGATTTCTTTGGCTATGGTAGCAACTTTAACATTTCCTTGATTTATAATAGTTGCATTTTTCATTATTGAAGATAAATGTCTTGTGTTTTGCGCTTGTTGAAAATCAATTTCTTTTTGTTTGGATTTTTGCTTAATATTTGCCAAATCATGTTCATAACTTTCAACGATTTTCTTTAACTTCAAGAGGGCATCTTTGGAAGCGTTGGCTTTCACTTTGGAAGATAAAACAACTTGAGTATTTTTAGTTGAATCTAAAGCGATGTTCTTGTAATTAATTGCATCTTGCTTCGCCTTTTTCATAGCAACTTCAAGCTTAGAAATAGATTCTTTTAATTTTGCTTCTGCATCTAAAATATCTGTATTACTTGCATAGTTGATAGGTGTAACATCTGACTTCATCATTAATGAATATGGGTTTTTAGTTATTGTTTTATTATTTAAATAATGTTTGACTGTTGGGTAACCAACAATTGATAAAGGTAGAGTTAATGCAGAAATTGCTCCTATTGATAAAAGTAATTTGTTTGTTTTCATTATCCCACCCCTTATTTCAAAAATCAATTCCTAATAAGTGTATCATAAAGAAAATCAATTTTATTATGGTGGGCCTTGAAAATTTAAAAGCGCAATAAAAAAACCGCTAGTGCGATTTATTTATTTTTATCTAATGCTAAAACAGCTTTTCTTGCAGCTTCTCAAATGATTTCTGAAACTGTTGGGTGAGGGTGTATTGTGTTAGCAATTTCATGAACAGTCATTTCAGAATCTATTGCTAATGTTATCTCAGTAATCATGTCAGTTGAATGTTTACCAACTAGATGAGCCCCAATTATTTCGCCAAATTCCTTATCAACAATTAACTTGATGAAACCTCTTTCATCCCCATCAGCAAGAGCTTTACCAATAGTTGTCATTGATCCTTTGATAACTAAGAAGTCAAGTTTTTGTTCTTTTGCTTCTCTTTCGGTTAAACCAACTGCAGCAACTTCTGGATGTGTATAAATACATGAAGGAGTTGTTTTTGCATTAATTGGAGTGGTTGCTTTACCATTTATGTGACTTGCAGCAATTATTGCATGTTTATAAGCTACGTGAGCTAGCATCACTTGACCTGTAACATCACCAATTGCATACACGCCATCAACATTCGTTCTATTTTTATAATCGACAGGAATATTATTTCTTTCACCCAATTTAATTCCAACTTCTTCAGCACCTGGAACAATTAAAGGTTTACGACCAACTGATTGAAGAACAATTTCAGATTTAATTTCAAAATCTCCTCCATCTTTTTCATAAAATACAGAACCATCTTTATATTTTTTAACATTTGCAGATGTGATAATTTCAATTCCTGATTTTCTAAACTCTTTAGTTATTTCTTTTATGACATCTTCATCAAGTATGTGTAAGATTTTATCTAAGTTTTGTAATAGAGTTACTTTTGTACCACTGGTTGAAAACACTTGAGCGAATTCAGAACCGATAACACCACCACCAATAATTGTCATAGTTTTAGGCAATTCAGGTAAATTGATAGCTTCTTTAGAAGTAAGAACTTCACCTTTTTGGTACCCTTCTTCGAATCCTTCAAGAGGTAAACGTGCAGCGGTTGAACCAGTTGCAATAATAATCTTTTCACCTCTATATGTTTTTCCGTTAATTTCAATTGTGTGAGCACCAACCATTTTTGCTTCACCCATTAAAGTCATTGCTTTACTTGATTTCATTAAGAATCTAACTCCATCAGTTAATCTCTTAACAACTTCCATTTTTCTTTTTTGCATTGCAACTCAATCAGGTCTTAAATCATGAATGTTACCTTGAATTCCATATTTTTCTAGTTGTAAGGCATATTCATAAACTTCTATTGATTTTATTAATGTTTTAGTTGGGATACATCCAACATTTAAACAAACACCACCTCAGAATTCTCTTTCAACAATAAGTGTAGATTTACCTGCTTTTGCTACTTCCTCGGCAGCCAAGTAACCTCCAGGACCAGAACCGATAACTATTACATCAAATTCTTGTTCAACTTCGCCCTCGTAAACCTTTCCTCTTTCCCCGACATAACCAGTATATCCTTCTTTGTGTTCAGGTTTTTTTATTACTTCTTTTGGTGTTGATTTATTAGTTTTAAATTTATCAAATGAAAATAAATCATTAGATACTTTTATAGAACCAACAACACTTGCTCCGCCTTCTTCCTCTTTTACTTCTTCTTTACTTTCCTCTTGTGTGTTTTCTTCTGCAGTTTCAAAATGGAAAGTATCATCTCCAACATGAACTATTTCAGCTTCTTTAATTAATACTTCAGTCACTTTACCTGTTACGGGTGAAGGTATATCTGAGGTCATCTTGTCTGTTTCAACTGAAAATAATGAATCACCTTCAGAAACTTGATCACCGACTTTGACATAAATTTCACCTACTGTTCCTTCGTGTAGACCTTCACCAATGTCTGCAAATTTAAATTTATACATATTTACTTCTCCTTAATATAAAGCTAATAACATAGCTGGATTTTCTAGTGACATTCTTACATCGTAAGCAAATCTTCCGATATCTGCGCCATCAACTCATTGGTGGTCACCTGCAGTCGTTAAGTAAAGAACTTTACCAGGAACAACTTCTTCATTCTTAAAGTAAACTTTATCTTTAATTGCTCCGACACCTGTGATTGCTAGGTTTGGGTGATTAATTACTGGAACACCATATAAAGCATCAACTGAACCATAGTTTGTAATTGTGAAAGTTGAACCTCTCATTTCAGTTGGTTTGATAGTTCCGTCTTTACATGCGGCAGCAAGTCTTGAGATCTCTCTTGAAAGTTCTACTAACGATAACTGATCCGCATTTTTTATAACAGGAACCATAAGTCCTGAAGGTGTATCTACCGCAATACCTATATTAATATCTTTTTGATAAACTAACTCTTGTGTTTTTTCATCAAATCTTGCATTAAATATTGGATACTTTTTAATTGCTTTAATAATAGCCATTGTTATAAAGGGCATGAATGTGACCTTCACTCCTGTTTCAGCTAAAATTCCATCTTTAATGCTTGTTCTAAAGTTCCATAATTCTGTAGCATCTATTTCATTTACTAAATTAACATAAGCTACACTATTTCAAGAATTTTTAAGAGCTTTTGCTATTCCTTTTCTAAGTCCTGTAGGCTTAACTCTTTTATCTTCCATAACTGTTGTTCTTTGGATTGAAGAAGTTATTGTTTCTGCTTTTGGTTGAGTTCTTTCAATTGCTGTATTGGGTTTAAAATCTAAAACATCTTGCTTAAGTATCCTTCCGTTTGGACCGGTACCTAAAACTTTTGTTATATCTATATTGTTCTTGTTTGCTAACGCTCTTGCGACGGGTGTTGATAATATTTTTTTCATAGTTCTCCTTATTAAGCTTTAAAAGCTACAACTTCTTTAATTTTTTCAGCAATTTTTTTAGAATCAACCATATGATGTTTTTCACCTGTTGCTAAAGGAATTGTTATATCATAACCAGTAACTCTCGAAATCGGTGCTTCTAAGTATTCAAACGCTTTCTCTGAAACACGAGCCATGATTTCAGAAGAAACAGAGAATGATTTAACAGCTTCATGAACAATGATCATTCTTCCTGTTTTCTTAATTGAATTCACTAATGTTTCTGTATCGATAGGTGAAATTGTTCTTAAGTCAATTAGTTCTACATCAATTTCAGGGTTTGTTTGCATCAACTCTTCAACAGCTTTTATGGAATCATGAACCTGCGCCCCATAAGTAACAACGGTTACTGATTCTCCTTCTTTAATAACATTTGCTTTTCCTAATTCAACTTTATACATACCTTCAGGAACTTCTTGTTTAAATGCTCTATAAATCTTTTTAGATTCTAAGAATACTACTGGATCATCCTCTTTAAGTGCTGCAAGCATCATACCTTTCATATCATAAGGATTAGAAGGCATAACAACCTTAACACCAGGTATATGAGCGAAGATAGCTTCGATGGATTCCGAGTGGTGTTCAAGAGCTCTAACTCCACCACCCATAGGCATACGCACTATTAATGGACAACTAAATCTTCCTCTCGATCTATTTCTGATTCTAGCTGCATGTGTAAATAATTGTTGAAGTCCAGCATATGAGAAACCTTGGAATTGCATTTCTACAACTGGCTTCATTCCAGCTATAGCTAAACCAACACCAGTCCCAACAATAGTTGCTTCCGATATAGGCGCATCAAATACTCTATCTTCACCAAATTTCTTTTGTAGTCCTTGTGTTGCGCGGAATACTCCACCTTCAAAACCAGCATCTTCACCGAAGATAACGATTCTTTCATCAGCCTCCATTGCAACTTCTAGGGCATTTGTTAATGCCTCAATATTATTTAATTTAGCCATTATTTACCCCCTTCCTTTGATTCTCACTCCAGAGCTTGCGCTTTTTGTTCTTCTAGTTCAGGAGTTAATTTTGCAAATGTGTGGTCAAATACTTCATCTACTGAAGTTGTATTCAACTCAAGGGAATCTTTGTAAGCTTGTTTCACTTCTGCTAATTTATTTGTTCAAAGTTTTTCATCTTTTTCATCAGTTCAAACATTTTGAGAAATTAAGAAATTTTTAATCCGATGCATTGGTTCTCATTTTTCTTTTTCTTCCTCTTGTTCTTTTGTTCTATATATACGTGGATTATCAGAGGTTGTATGTGGACCTTGTCTTCAAGTTATAAATTCAACTAAGATAGGACCATTACCTTCACGAGTATATTCAGCAGCTTCTTTGATAACTTCTGCAGAAGCAACTAAATCATTACCATCAACACGTAACGCTGGAATACCTGCAGCAACCGCTTTTGCAGCTAAAGTAGCAGCACTTGTTTCCATTTTTGTTGGTGTAGAAATTGCTCATTGGTTATTGTTGATGCAAAATACTACAGGTCATTTATGAACACCTGCTAAGTTCATAGCTTCATAGAATTCACCTTCTGAAGTTCCGCCATCCCCTATGAATGTCATAGATATAGCTTTTTTCTTTTGTTGTTTTAATGCGTATGCAACTCCAGCAGCATGTGAATATTGTGTCGCGATAACAATGTTAATAGGGAAGACATTGACATCATCAGGAGTTATATTCCCTTTTTCATTTCCATTTCAATATAAGAATTGATTTATTAAAGGAACTCCCTTCATAAGCATTGCAGCATTATTACGGAAAGATGGGATTAATCAATCTTCTTTCTTAAGACTTAAGGCTGCGGCAGTTTGTAAAGCTTCTTCACCAAAGTTTGGTGCGAAAGTTAATAATCTACCTTGTCTTTGCAACTGTGACATATATGTATCTTGTTGTCTAGATAACACCATGTATTCATAAGCACTTAATAACTCTTCATTCGTTACTGTTAATTTTGTATTCGGATCGATTAATTTACCATCGATATCTAAAAATCTAAAGAAGTCATTTTTATCGGTTCAAATCTTTTTTTCATCTATAAATTTATATTTCATATTTTCTCCTTACGATAAGGTTTGTAAGTTGATGATCAATATATTTAATCAAGTATTTTATTCCGTCTAAAATTTAGGAAAAAAAAGTTATCCGATTAGAAAAATCATCAACTGGATAGAAGCACCTTAATATTTGTATATACAACTATCAATTAAATTATACTTTCAATACCAAGTGTTGAAACAACAAAATAAAAAAAGAACTATAAAGTTCTATTCTCCAATGATGATTTTTGTTATTTCTTCTGAAGTTATAGTCCCAAAATAATCATGTAGATCTACTTCATTTAAAACATTACAAATTTCCTCTTTAACAAATTTCTTTCCATCAAGAAGTTGGCACACTTCTTGCACGTCTTTGATTGATAAGAAATCTCCGTATATTTGTAAGTTAGATATTTTCCCAGAGATGACATCTAGAAATACGGAAATGTTCCCTCCTGGATATTTAACTTTATTCGTAATCTTAGCAATCGGAGACTTTCCATAGATTCATTCAAAAGTTTCCATTTCTTTAACCATTTCAGTTGATTTTTCAATGATGTTTTGTGGGATTTCACAAAGTTCACCATTTCCATTTGCTACAAAGTATTTTATTAATTCATTAACAAATTCTTCGGAATTGATATTTGAAGAAATATGGTTTTTTATATTTGTAACACGCATACGATTGGATTGAATCCCTTTTGCTTCTATTTTGTGTTTATTAGTTAGTAGAGCTTTATTCAAGACTGTTAAATCTGTATTGAATAAAAGTGTTCCATGTGTTGCAAGATTTTCATCTAGAACAAATTGAGCATTACCTGATATCTTCATACCATCAACAAGTACATCATTTCTTCCATGGAATGCTGCATTGACACCTTGTTGATTCAAGAAACCAATGATGGGTTTCAAAAATTCTTCATACGATGTTCTTTTATCCTTTTTAGTCATCAAAGAGAATAAGATATTTCCCATATCGTGATAGACAGCTCCACCACCGGAATGTCTTCTTGCTACTTTGATTCCTTTTTCTTTTACGAATTCTTCATTGATTTCGTTGAAGATATTTTGATTTCTACCTATTATGATTGCATTTTCGTTTAATCATAATAGTAAGATATCCTCATCTCCTTTTTCTTTTAATAAGTTATATTCAATTGACTGATTCATATATGGTGAATGTGATTTTGATAAATATATTTTCATACCTAAATTATATACTTAGTAAACTGAAAATATGAAATGCATAAATGTTTATCTTTTTTGACTATAATGTCAATATGAAAAAAACGAATTCAGAAATCAATAACAAAACTTCTAAAAAGATTAAATTCAATTACAGGTACTTTTTAGGGTTCATTGCTATGGTATATATAATAACTTATGCATTTTGCGATGTTTATTTAGTACCTTTAAAAGAAGCTTCAGGTCCTGCAGGTTCTTTAATGAGTCCTGGAACTAGACCAGGAATTGCACAAGTTTATAGTTTTTGAGATCCATGAAATGAAATTTCCTTAATCTTTTACTTCACTATTCACAGCAATATTTTTGTTATGGTTTATATGTTTTTAAGATCACTAGGATTAATTGATCCAAGAAAAAACAAACATGCTAAAGTTTTCCAAATGATTGTGGCGATAAATATCTTTGTTACATTTATTGTTTATTGAACAATCCTTGCACCTATTGATGTTATCTGACTTACTCCGCTTAAGATACTAAATAACTTCCAATTACATTTCTTTACACCTCTGATAATGTTTGTAGCATTCATTTTTGAAGTGTCAAGAAGAAAAGCAAATGAAGGAAATATTAAATTAAAATATAAAGATCTTTGATATGCAATGATATTCCCGATTGTTTGATTAATAATGGCAATCACTCTATATTACGCTACTCGTACAACGTGAGTTATGCAATTCAAATACAGTGATGGCACATGAAGTCCTAAGTTCATTTATACATTTGGTATAGCAATCTATCCTTTCTTAGCTTTCGATATTGTTCCAATATGACTTCCAGTAGTATCTCTCATTGCTATTACTGCATTGGTATTCATTGTTGCAAGTTTAATAATTACTGCTGATAACCACAATTCATGAATGTATAAATTAAACGATAAAGTTAAAAGTATTTTTCACAAACAACGACACTAAAAACAAATAAAACAAACCTTTTTAAACACACTAATCATTGTGTGTTTTAATAATGTATAATAAATGCACTATGATACAATGATTCCCAGGACATATGGCGAAAGCCCTAAATCAATTAAGAGAAAAACAAACACTAGCAGATCTATTTATTATTGTTCTTGATTCGCGTGCACCGATTTCTTCATATAATGCAGAATTCGATGATATTGCACCTCAAAAACCAAGACTTTTCGTAATAACAAAAAAAGACTATGCGGATGAAAATAAACTTTCAAATATAGTTGAACACTATAGAAACGATGTTGATGATTGTATAGTTGTCAATCTTAAACAAAAAGCTGCAGCAAAACGTATTGTTAAAAAAGCGGAAAAAATGCTTGAAGCAAAACGTTTAAGAGATACAAAAAGAGGTATTCTGAAACCAAGGTTAAGAGCCTTTGTTGTTGGAGTTCCTAATGCAGGTAAATCAACACTTATTAATGCGTTAGCAAACAAACCTTCTGCTAAGGTTGGTAACATGCCAGGTGTTACAAAAGGTCAACAATGAGATTCTATGACCAAGATTTGAAGATGAGTTAACTGGTGTTAAGTTAGCGATAATTGGTTCAGTTAAAACAGATGTTATTCCACCATTAGAATTAGTTTATGCAGGTTATAAATTACTTACAACTTATTACCCAAAAAAACTAGAAGCTATTGGACTTAAACCTTCTGATGACACAAAAGAAATTTATTCAGAAATGATGAAATTCTGTGAAGTTAAAAAGTTCAAGAAGCAAGGTAACCTTCCAGACATGGATAAAGCTCAAAGATGATTTATTAATTACCTAAGAGATTTAAAAGGTGTAACTTACGATTAATAATCAAAATACAAGAAATGAAACCCAATGGGTTTTATTTTATTTAACCTTTAATTTGATACAATTTATTCATAATGAATAAGAACTATGAAGCAATCGTAATAGGTGGAGGCCACGCAGGAATGGAA
>NZ_PSZP01000084.1 GCF_004335995.1 Mycoplasma todarodis | reverse complement strand
CAAAACGGATAATGTCAATTATCGAATGATGATTGAAGAAAAGATATGAATTTAAATAAGGTTTTGGAACGCCAATTCAGAACTTTAACCAAAACTGATAATTTATCAGTAATCCTATTTTAGTAAATATTAAAATGTCATTTTCACACATTAATAAAATAATAAACACCTTATGCTGTAGGTGTTTTTTTTATTAAGTCATTTTTAACTTTAGATTAATGCTCCACTCATTACTCATAATTAATTTAAAGCGCTTTAAAGCTTGTTTTGTGTTTTCGTGAGTCTTTTTAAGATTGTGCAACAAATGTTTGTTAGGCACTTAATTTTTGACTATCCATAAAAATAAAACATAACTGAGCATGATATTTGAAGTAATTCATAACTTAGAATTGATCATTTTTTTAAAGGAAAAAGAGGTGCATTCTGTCTTTGGGTGAAAAAACTTCGAAAAAATCAAATTTTTTTTAATTTTTTTTCGGTTAATTTTAGGGCTAAAAAATGGGTCAAATTTAGTCATTTTTTGACCTTTCAATTTCAAGGGTGGGGGGTTGAATTTTCATTGAATTTTATTGAGCCCGAAAAATGCCATTTTTTCACAAAAAAGTTCATTTTCTTATTAAAAAACACACTTAATTTAACTTTTTTTATTTTTT
>NZ_PSZP01000016.1 GCF_004335995.1 Mycoplasma todarodis | reverse complement strand
TATAGTCTTGTCATATTACTCCTTAATTTTTACTAAATTATACTTTATTTTTGCTATAATGTTTTCACAAAGGAGTTTTAAATGGCAAATATCAAATCAAAAATGACACGTATTAAAACAAACGAAAAAGCTAGAGTAAGAAACGCTGCTATCAAATCAAGAGTTAGAACAGCAATCAAAAACGCTAAAGCTGCAATCGTTGCAAAAGAAGCTAACGCTCAAATTAACACTGCTGTTTCTAAAGGAGTATTCCACAAGAACAACGGTGCCAGAAAGTCTTCAAGACTTGATGCATTCTTTAACAAGAATAAATAGTTATAAACATTTAACATTACCAATTAACAATTAAATTTAAAAAATAACTTCGGCTGGGTTATTTTTTTTATTTCTTTTAAGATTTAAAAAATAAAGCGCATTGCTTTATTTCATGAAATTTAATATGAATTTATCCAATCCAACTTTAGAATCAATTACCCCTGTTTTTATATCGATATCTAATTTAGCCAAATCATTAATCAATTGTTTAAGGATAATTGGGTTTGTCTTCATTAATAATTCATTAGCTTTTTTAATCCTAAATATGTGTATTCTAGTCACATCTGATATTTCCCTTGTAGTCATTCCAGTTTGTTTATAGTTATTAACTTTATTAGCTAATAATAGTGTTGAAGCTATTTGGCCAATCAATAATAAAGGGTCGTCTCCGGCAAACGTTCTTTCTTTATATGCTGAAGCTATAGCAAATGCATCTTTTTCGATAATTGCATTAGCTAAAGCAAAATAATCTTCCGAAACATATGTAGAAATTGATTTCTCTATTTTTTCGATAGTTATTTCTTTCGCTTCCAGTAATAATTTATCAATTTCATTATTTATCACTCTCAAATCATTAGGAACTTTATTTGCAAAAGCAATAGCTGCTTTATTTGTTATTGATCCACCTTTTGAACTGACAATTAACTTAATTGTTTCGTATACCTTTGAATTTTTTAGTTTATCAAATTTATTAGTTGTTGCATTTGACATCAAGAATTTTATTAAAGTATTTGTTGCTTTTGGTTTTGCATTATTGTTAACAAATATCACTTTTGTTGTTTTATCGATGTGTTTAAGTACTTCTACAAGTTTTTTAGCTTCTGCTTCTTTAGAAAATGCCGGTATATCACGCATAACTAAAACCTTAGCATCCTCAAACATCGGGATTGTTGCTAACTCCATTATTAATTCTTGAACGTTTGAAGTTTCATCAAAAACCACGGGTTCTATACCGAATTTTGCGATAATACGCTTTTCCTCATTATTGATAAGGAAACTCTCTTCTCCATAAATAAAATACATATTGTAAAAATTATATAGTAGTTATATGTCAATGTGGTTGAAAAAAAATTAGTTTTTATAATAATCACTGTTTTATTGAAAACTTTGAGTGTTAAAAGCAAAATATAATATAAATTCGATAACAAAGATTTAAAAGGTATCAACAAAAGTGATAACACATAAATGAGTGAAATTAAAGGGGTTAATGCAATAGAATAAAATACGCCTCATAAAGATATCCAGCCATTCATTGAAGCTACTATTGGCAATGTAGCTAAAAACACACCGAAATTAATAATGAAATATTTCACCGATTTCGACTTAATATCAAGCGTATTTAAATACATTATTGTTAAAGTTGCAATAAAAGTTAATTGAAATGAAATTGACTCTATTAAAAAAGGGTTAAAACTAACTAACAACATCCCTACGATACCTATAACATCAAATTTAAATATCCTTATTTTCTTAAAGTGGCCAAAACCAACTGTTAATACAATGAAAATTAGTGCTCTTAATGCTGGCAAACTTCAATTAAGTAAAAAAACATAAACAATGATCGGCATTAAAGAGAAAAGATCGCAATATGGCATTTTTAGCTTTTCAAATATAAATAAAACAACTTTATAAACTATCCCGATGTGAAATCCAGAAATTACAAAAAGGTGTAATATAGAAAGTCTTTTAGAAATAGAAAATACTTCTTTTGTTAATTTAGTTTTCTCTCCCAGCAACAATAAGGGTGCGATACTTTTCCAAGTTGGATTCCCTGTATGAATATATGATCTAGTCTTATTAAAGAAACTATCGCTATATTCATATATTGAAAACTTTGTAGGAAAGATTTCTGATGCTATTTTATGAGTTTTTAAATATGAAACTATATCAAACTCACCAACATTAGTAATTGGTCTTATATTGCCTTTAATCACAATTATGTCACCTATGCTACTCTCCATTTTTGTGTGGATTAGAATGTTCTGGCCATCAACCTTTATTACTGAACCCATCCCAATATGGTCGATCACAACGAATTTACCTTCAATAAACTTTGTAATTGGTTTTAAATTAATTATGTGAACAGATAGCATTAACACCAATACGAAAACACTTGTTAATAAAAGGTGTTTTGGAAAATAAACTAAAAGTAAACACAAAACAAATACTAATACTGCACATAAAACCCTATATTCATAATGGTTAATTAACCAAAAACATAAAATACCAAGCAACAAGGAAAATGGTGTTTTTAATTTAGTTCTAAAATCTTTTTGAGAAGGTTTAAAGTAGTTGAACCAACACCACGTATTGAGTCTAAGTCATCTCATGTTACCCCTTTCCCTTTTGATGTTTTAATGAATTTCATTATCAAAGCAGAAGTCTTCTTTCTAATTCCAGCTCTAATTAAATCTAGTAATGTTAAATCATTTATTTTTATTTTTTTCCCATAACCTTCTTTAAAAGGTATTAACAACGTTTCTTTTTTATATAGTTTTTTATCAAGCTCAACCCCTTTTAACTCAGCACCATAAAGCAGTTCCGCCTTCATCAAAACCATTTTTACAGTTGAACCAAATTTCATTTCAAATGGTCCATGAAATCGAACTGCCCCTATAACAGTTATTTCAACATCATCTATCGTTTTACTTACATTCTTATTTCTAATCTTTGCATCACGAATCGTTAGAAACCCGCCAACTGCAATGAAAACCGAGAATATTAAACTTATTATCATTTTTATCTTCATATATTTATATGTATAGTTTCTGGTGAAAAAGCAAATAAAAAAAACAACCGTAGTTGTTGCTTTATATTTTATTCAAAAGATTCAGGATCTAAGTTGTGGAATACTTCTTGAATATCCTCGTCATCTTCGAATTTATCTACTGCATCAAGAATTTTTTGTGCTTTATCTGCATCAACTTTAACATGTGTATTTGCTTCGTAAGTAACTTCAGCTGTTTTGAATTCAACACCTTCAAATTCTTTTTCTAATGCATCTTTTACACTTGAAAACTCTGTTGGTTCAGTTGTTATAAAGTATGATTCTTCTCCCATTTCAAAGTCAGAAGCTCCAGCTTCTAATGCAAGCATCATTACTGTATCTTCATCTCCTACTGAAAGAGGTAATTCAAGAACACCTTTTCTGTCGAATAAGAATGAAACTGAACCATTCTTACCTAATGAACCTCCAGATTTGTTAAATAATGATTTAACCGACGCTGAAACTCTATTGTGATTATCTGAAAGACACATAACCAATATAGAAATCCCTCCTGGTAAATACCCTTCGTATACACTTTCTTTATAAACTGCACCTTCAGCTCCAACACCTGTTGCTTTATCAATAGCTTTTTGAATGTTTTTTGCTGGCATTGATTTCGCCTTAGCTTTTTGCACAGCCAACTTAAGTGGGGCGTTAGTATTAATATCTCCTCCACCTGCAGCAGCTGCTACCATGATTTCTTTAGAGAATTTAGCAAAGATTTTTGACCTTGCTGAATCTTGCGCTGCCTTCCTGTGTTTAATATTCGCTCATTTACTATGTCCTGCCATATTTAATCTCCTTTTATGCTTTGTTATTCTATTAAGTGTATATATTATATAATAAAGTTATATGATTTTAAGAGATATCGCAAAAGTTAGACATATTTTTACTAAAAGAGCACGAAAAAGAAACTACAGAAATGATTGTAGATTACTTTTAAATAACACTCATTTAACCAAATGAAATGTTGTTAATAATTCATCAGTTTATGAAACAGTAAAGACATTGAGAAAGTTTACAACACCCCAGTATGAAACTGGTTATTTAATGAGAAGAAAAAAAGCTTTTAACACCATCCTTTTTCAACAGAATTATGATGTAGTATTAACAGATAGACATGGTAAGGTCTTGAAATTATTCATTGACGTTGCGCCTGGTTACTATTCAGAATACTTTCCTGAATGCTATTTTGTTCTTTGATTCCCCGTTGGAACTATAAAATATTTAGAACTTAAGGAATTAGATATTTTCCAAACAAGACGTATCCTTTTCTAGGGTATTTTTTAAACTCTTGTTTACACAGAATTTCTTTTTAAAAACACAATATGGTAAGATTAACCCATATAGAAAGAGGAAATATGAAAAACATTACAAGTTGAAATCTTTCTCTACAAGTATTGTTATTTGCTGGGGTCGTGTTAGCGATTCCATTGCTATTGGGATTAATTCTTCCAATTGTAAAACCAAAAATTAAAAGAAAGTCGAATATATACCTTTATTCGTTTTCAGCAGGTTTTATTTTAGTCTTAGGACTTTATGGATTAATTGCTCAACCATTAACATCATTGAGAGAAACATTAGAAGGTGGAGGACACCTACATGATCACGATCATCATAATCAAATTCTTAAAACTTATGGAGAATGAGAAACTATAGGTATTCTTGCAGGGATAGCTATTGGAGGGGTAACGATTGGTATGGGTGGTTCTATGCTGGCAAGACATATATTTACAAAGAAAAGTGGTGAAGTTCATTCAAATCACGGAGATCACAACCACGGGGATCACATATTTAACCTTAAGGAAGCTCAATCCGCAAAATCAAAATTAACAGTTGTTATGTTGTTAATGGCTCATAAAATACCGGCTGGTATTTCATTGGGATTAATGATACAAGGTTTAAGTCACCATGCAAGTGGTATGACAATCGCAGCAATAGTTGCATTTATCATCCACACAATCCCTGAGATGTTAACTATCTACTATAGACAAATCGAGATGGGAACAAGCAAATGAAAAGCAATGGGGTTCACATTATTAATCCAATTAATATTGTTGCCTATGATGTTTATAGGTGCTTATTTAGGAGAAGCTATTCAAGATGTTGTTTGATTAATGCCATTGATATTAGTTACTTCGGGTTCTATTTTAGTATTTACAGCTATTTTAGAATTAATACCTGAATTTATTGATCAACAAATATCTCACGTTAAGTGACACACAACTACATTATTGTTTGTTGTTGGGTTCTTGTTTGCATTACTTATACTTCTAGTGCACGTGCATTAATTTAAAACTTTGAGAAATCAAGGTTTTTTTCTTCCTCTTTTTTAAAAAATATAACTAAAACATCATTTTTCAACTTATACACAAATGAAGATGAACTTATTTCTATAAAAATTAGTTGGATTCATAGGTTTATTCAGTTGTGCTACACATACCTAATTACATGGAATGTGGTAAAATATTTATTAATAATCAAGGAGGGTATGAAATGAAAAAGAAATATAAAATAGTATTAAATACATCAGCAATTATGGCAGTATCAGCAGTGGGAGTTTCTACTGTTGTATCTTGTGGAGGTAATTCAAAAGAAATAGATACCAAAAAAAGTGCGACGCATAAAAATAATGAGATACCTAAAAACAATGAAGAAAAGAAACTTCCGAGTGTCAGTGGAGTTAAATCGTGAAGATTTAAAGATAAAACGTACGCTACATTCAAAGAAGCACAAAAAGCGAAAGAAACTTTTGTGAATTCGGAGATTGATAAAGCTGCTAACAAAGCTAAAATAACCAACAAAGTATATGAGCATAATGGCGTTGAATACGAAACCAAACAAGAATTATTAAAAGTATTACGAAAAGAATATAAGGTGGTTGATCTTTTTGCGACTACAAATGCCAATGAAAAATCTTCTTTAAATGGATTCCAATTAGGGAATAAATATTTTAAAACTGCAGAAGAAGCTGCAAAAGCTTATATTGCAGATGGTCACGGAGATGGAAGCGGTGATGATTATAAATATAGGCTTTATGATCCTCTAAAGAAATACTTTGGAACTCATAATTCTATTTTAGGTTTTAACGAAATATATCATGGAGCAAATGATGATGGTTTTTATGTTCCTCGATCATTATTAGCATCATTAAAAATTAGCAAGCATAATTTTGATAAAGAATTAATTGGCGGAATAATTAATGGTAACGGTTTTTCTTTACAAAAAGAGATTTCTCGTTCTCTTGCAACACCCACTAAAGTTGATGAAATTAATTACTATAAAACTGAACTAAAAAGAGTAGTAAATGCAATTTTCGATAATGAAGTGACATACAACAAAGACCACGGTAAACACACACCTCATGATTCAACACGTTTCTTATTAACTGAGGAATACATAACACTTAACAACCAGAATATAAAACTTTTTAAAGGAAGAGATAATAAACGTTGATTATTTTTAAAAGATACATGAAGTAATGGCAAAGACGTTGCGAGCCAAGCACCAAATTTATTAAATATTATTGAAAATAACGTCACTTCATTAAAAGATGTAGAGACTATTTGAAACCTTATAAAAACAAAAACTGCTCACACCACTTGATTATGAAGTGGATTATGAAATTCTTACCCTGAGCATAAAATAACTTTTAAAGAATTAATTTCTACAAATAAAGAATTAAGTAATTACAAACCTAATTCTCAAAAACATTCTATTGAAAATAATTTCAAAGTATCAATAAATGGAAAAGAATATTGATTTGCAAGTGAAATCAATGGAAAAGAATTTGCTGCATCACACCCTATAATTAACTTTGGAAATCTTGATCCTAAGGATCTTAAAAGTGTTTTACAAGCCAATGGAGTTATCAAAATAAACTATAAAGATAAATTCAATAATAAATTTACAGCTTCTTCAATTCAGGAAGCGAAGACTAAATACAGAAAAATATTCCCTTCCGAAACTGGTTGAGAATTAGATAATAAATATTTTTCAGACAAGGCTTCATTAATTAAATTCATTAAAGAAAAGGCGAATAATTTAAGTGCCAATAATAAAACACAAAATTTAGTTAATATAAATAATATAAATCTAACTTCTTTAAATTTCAAATCTTCTACTACTGCAATTTTTGGATTAAACAAAAGAGTTTTAGGTGATGGAACTGGAAATTCCTATAAAAAGGTTTTGACTAAAGGGGATATCGTTAAAGACCTTAAGTCAAAAGCAATTGAAGGACACAATTACTCTTATGAACAACTTTTAGATTTATTAAAAACCAATAAAGCTCTCAATGATAAAAATCTACAAGCGTTGAAAAGAATAAAATTTATAGCAAAAAAACCTAATAATGGAAACCCTTCAATAGGTAAGATTGTAATAAAAAACACCAAAACAAACACCATTGTTGGGATGCACGGTACATTCTTATCATCTTCAACTCATTTAGATGAAGATGAAATGCTTTATCAAGCTTCAAAAACAAAAGTTTCGAATGAAGAGTGATTTAAATGACAAACTAAAATAATCAGTAGAAAGCAATTCCGTGATGAATACAAAAAAACTTACGAAAGATTACACCAAGGTGAACTTTCTATTGATGAGTTGATCGTTAATGAAAATGAAAAAGGAGCTTTTGAAAATATATTCTTACCCTCAAGAAGAATAGTTGGTTCAATAGGGAACGGAACCATGGAAAAAATGGGAAGAATACCCAACTTCATAAATCGTAGAAACCATAGTCAATTAACCGTTTCTATAAAACGTTCAGGAGAGAATTCTTTCAAAGAGGTTTCTAGAACTAAAGACGTCACCCATTTATCTAATGGAGATATTATTAAAATCAAAATTCAAAAAGAGCACAGTTCACTAACAAGAGAGATTAAAGTTAACGGCTTAAAAAGAGGTATGCTTGATTTTCTTAAAGGTTCAACTCCAAAAGATAAAGCGGCTATTAATGGTTTATTAGACTTCCTTAAAGAAATGGGTTTAGATATTAAAGATAAACTTAAAGAAGAAACAAGGAAATTTACAAAAGAATTAAAAGAATATTTAAAAGCTGATACAAAACAAAAAGTTCAAAAGAAACCGGAATTAATTAAATCAATCCATTCCATTCACAAACTTATAGATGAAAATGTTTTTGGAAGAATAGTATCAAATGACAATTCGATTATCAATAAACTTATAGAAATACTAGAAAAAAATGGTGTAGATACCACTTCAATTTCTGATGATGGGTGAACTTTAAAACCAAAACTTAAAACTTTAATCAATGATGGATTAGACATATTAAAGGTGTTTATAGATAACTCATTCGATTTCATTGAAAATTCAATTCAGTGGAAACCTTCTTGAATGACTCCTGCTAATCATGTCAATTTAAATACAACAGATAAACAAGATAAAGAGTTCTTAACTCAATTAAAAGAAAAAATGATTAAAGATGCTGGTGATGAAAAAGATAAACAAGATGCAGCGCTTAAAACAATTAAAGAATTGATGGTTGGTACATTTAACATCTATAAAGAACCAAAAGACGGAAAAACCACTTACCATGTTGTAAAGGATGTTAATTCTAGAAAGATAGTTCGTATCTTTAGAAAGTATCTTGAGTTTTCTCCAGTTAATCCTAAAGGCACAATAGATAACGTCCACATCAACCCTGATGGTAAATTAGGAAGCATATTGAAAGGAACTTTAGCCGAAGCTCTTAAGAGGCGTAAAAATGGTTACAACAACACTCCCGTTAAATCAATTTATAATTCAAGTTCAAACCCCGGACCAATTAATGTAACAAACATTAACTTAAACTGAATTTTAGGTAAATTAAAGAGTGATCTCGTAAAAGGTTTATTACCAACAATTAAAGGTCAATTGAACAGCTCGTTTGACAGTCTACTGAATCTAGCTTCTTCAGTTGGGGGTGCGTTACTTGGTGTAAATGGTATTGCAAACATTAAAGATGCCTTTAATTCAATTTCATCAGCTTCTTCAGATGCATTTATTTCTACGGAAGCTAATTTACAAGGGTTATTAACATATATCTTTGGTGATGAAGGACATGTAGTTATGGATTTTGAAAAGGAAGATAATAAATTCATACTTAAAAACTACTATTCTCCAGAAATTACAACCATTGCGAAAAGCAACAGAAATACTATAACTTATAGAAAGGATGACCTAGAAAAACTGTTTAATAATGTTAAACCATTAATTAATTTATTATTAAACTTAATAGGGTCATTATAGGAGGTAACATGAATTTAAATAAAAAAACATTATTAAGAAGTGCAATTGTACCTCTAGTTATCTCTGTGCCAACAGTTGTTGCAGTTTCTTGCGGAACTTCTATAACCACTACTCAAAAACAAGAAAAAAATAAAAGTGCAACTAACACTATTACGGAACAAAAAGCATATGCAACAGCCCCAATGTTACAGTTAAATCAATACTTTCAAGAATTTGCATCAAAAATTAAGACTAACAACTCTCCTTCATTGGCGGAACAAGTTACCAAAACAAAAGATTCTGCAATAATTGCATTTTTAGGATACATAGAAAGTGATGGAACAAAACCAAATGCATCTAAAAAAGCTATAAAAAAAGCAAAAGAGGAGTTTGCTAAAAATATCGAACAATTGAAGATTGATTTAAATAAATTATTTGATATGGCAATTGGAGATCCAAAATCATCAACCAACCTTCTTTCTCCATTACTTAAAAATTTAATACAAAATAACTTAAATGATAAAGACGGAAAAATTAATAAGTTCGGGACTATAGTCATCGAAAATGTTCTTAAAAAAATAAAAATGGTTATGAATAATATATTGGATACTATGATCAACATTGAGCATTCGCAAAAACCGGATTTCTTCAATACTAAAAATAATATTAAAGAAATCGGTAGCATTAAAGCAATCCAAGATAGAAAAGTTAAATCTAAAACACCAAACGTAACATTTAAACAAATTAATGCAGCCTTCCAAAAAGGGTTCACTCCTGAAGAGTTATTCAAACATGACTCAAAAGGTGATTACAACATACTACACAACCTTGGTTTTTTTACTAAATTGGGAGCTGAGACTTTATTAGGGGATATGAAATTCAAGAAACCTAACCAGGAGTTAAAAGGGAGTGCTTGACAAATCGGTGTTCAAAAACTTCAGAAAGAAATAAATTCACACCCTGAGAATGTAATGGTTTATGAAAACACCAAAAACCATGAGCTACTTTTAAAATTAAAAACAACCACAACTGTTTTAGCAAATGAAATTAAATCTAAATTAAAATTTAACGAAGAACACATCAATTCATTACTTGATGATAATCTGATCTCAAAGATTATACCCTTGCTTAAAAAAGTAATGAACGGAATTGGAATGGGTGATTTATTATGATTAAAAGGTCAAGTATCCGCAATCCTAAAAGATAAAAAATCTATTTACACATTTTTAAATAGAATGGAGTTGATCCTTGAAGACTTTGGTAAGACACTACAATTAACAGAACTAAATCTACAAATGATAATCTCGAAATTATTAGGGGATAATGCTGAATATTATGGTGGTTTAACCAAAACTAACGCTAATACATATAAATTAAATCCGAAAGAATTTACAACACCTCAATTTAATGTTTATAAATACGAAAATTATAAACCTTACAATGAAACTATTAGTGATGAACAAATTAATAAAGAAGGCTTAAAAGTTACGGCAAGCTTAGGTTTTAATTTAGGTACTTTCAATGTTTTAGAAATATTTAAAAACATTACGAGAGATCCACTTTCTAACTATACTGTCGGTTTATTCCAAATAGCACAATTATTAACGAAAGATATGAAAGATATGAAGGTAGGTATTTAAAAAAAACTCCAAAAGGAGTTTTTTTATTTATAGTCATCTTGTGATTTAGGTTCTGGCAAAGGGACTCTTTTATGATTTGTGATAGCAATTTGTTTTTTAATTTTTGTTAAAACATTTTCTTCAACTTCTTTACCTTTTAAGTATTTATCAACTTCATCATATGAGAATCCAAGTTCTTCTTCATCAGTTTGACCTTCTCATAAAGCGGCAGTAGGTTTTTTGGTTCAAACAACTTCTGGTAATTTAAGCTCTTTTGCCATCTCTTTTACTTCACCCTTAGTCAAATGTACTATAGGGAGTAAATCAACCCCTCCATCGCCGTATTTAGTGAAATAACCAAGTATTCATTCTGCTGCATTGTCCGTTCCAAGCACTAAGTATCTTTTTTCTTGTGCAATAGCATATAACGCAGACATTCTTAATCTTGGTTTGATGTTGGCTGTAGCTAATCTTGTAGTGGTTCCAACCGCATGTTTCATAGCTTCGTATGATTTTGTTAAATCAATAAGTTTTGTTTCAATAGAAATTGCTTTTGCAACTTCATTTGCATCAATTAAGTCTTGACCCATATTGTTAATAGGTAAATAAACACCTAATGAATTATTTGGAAATGCTTTTTTAGCTAGTGCTGCAACAACAGAAGAATCTACTCCGCCTGACAGACCAACTATAACACCATCCATATTTGCTTTCTTAACTTCTTCTTGAAGTCATTGTACTAAGTAATCTGAATATTTCATATAAATATAATACTACATTAACCTTGCTTCACTACTTTATAAATAGATAAGGAATCTAAAAAAAGTAAAAAAAGCAACACTCAATGTTGCTTATACTTTTTTACTTTTTTTGTTTTTAAAATACTTCTCGGCTTTAATTTTATAAATGAGCGCATTACCAATAACTGCTATATCCGACAATAACATCAATATTGCCGCGACTCAAGGTTGCACAAGCATCATAAACGCTATAGGCAAAGCACATAAATTAAAGATCACTGCTCATAATAATGATTGAACAATTTTTTTCTGATTTCATTTTGATATTTTAATAGCATTAATCAATGAATTTAAATCTTCATTAAGTATTGATATATCAGCTATTGAATTTGTTATATTAGAACCCGAAGCAAATGCAACTGAAATATCAGCGGTTTTTAAAGCGAGAATATCGTTAAATCCATCACCAATAAATAATATTTGTTGCTTTTTAGAAAGATTATTTTTAATTCTTAATTCTTTCACTATTTCTGCTTTTCTATCAGGCATTATTTCAGAATGAATATTCTTTATGTCTAAAAGTTTACCAACACGTGTAGCAGCTTGTTTTGTATCACCTGTAACCATAACGGTTGTTATATTCATCTTATGCAATAAATTAATTGTTTCTTTTGCATTTGGTTTGATTTTATCCATAACTTCAAAAATAGCTAAAGTTTTAGTTTTAGTTTTTAATGATATTACAGTGGAGCCATTTATTTTAGGTTTATTACTTGATTTCGAAAGTAAATATTTTTCTCCATTATACATAGCTTCAATACCAATCCCAGTTATCTCTTTTACACTTTCCACTTTCATATTATTTTTAAATTTGGAACTAATTGCATTTGCAATCGGATGGATTGAATGTTTTTCGATTGAGGCAGCTAGTTCCAAGAATTTTTGTTCACCTTTAAAATCAACAACTTCCATTTCACCTGTTGTCAACGTACCGGTTTTATCAAATACAACAATTTTTACATCCTTAATTTTTTCAAATGATTTAGGTTCAGAAAATAAGAGGGAGTTTTTATTAGCTAAAGTCGATGACACTGTAACTACTAGTGGCGTTGCTACACCCAAAGCACATGGACACGCAATAGCTAAAATAGTTACAGATGCTAAGAATGCATTATCAACATAATTTTCACCCTTAAATCAACTTAATTGAATGCCACCTACATAACCCATCATCATTCAAAATATAAATGAAATAAAGGACAATGCAAAAATGGATGGTATAAAGAATTTAAGTACTTTATCCGCAAAAACTTGCATCCTTGGTTTTATTAAAGATAAATCTTCCGCCTTATCTATAATCAAAGAAAGTGTTGAATCTTCAAAAGTCTTCTCAACAAGCATGATGATTCTTTGTTTGTTGTTAATGGCTCCAGATATTACTTCATCTCCTTCATTTTTAATAATTACTTTTGATTCGCCAGTAATTTTCGAATAATCAAAATGTGAACTGCCTTCAACTATTCTCCCATCAAGAGGAACGTTAGACTTTGCCTTAACAACAACTCTATCCCCAACTTTTATTTCATTTATAGGGGTTTTAACTTCTTTGTTATTTTTAATCAAAATAACTGTTTTTGTTTTCAGTTTCAACAATTCTTTATACCCATCAATTGATTTATTCCTTAATCTTGTTTCTAACGAATTACCTATAAAAGCAAAAATAACTAAAAGTGTTGACCCTTCTCAAAAGACACTATAAGAATAGGTTTCCTCACCCGTATGAATTATTGAATTTACTAATGAATAAATAAATAATGAATGAGCAGCCAAACCTAATAATGTATCCATGTCAAATTGCTTTTTAAACATCCTTTTATATACATGAAATAAATTCCAACCATAAAAGATAAGGACTGTAGCATTAATGCTACCTCAAATAGCTGGATGTCAAGTGTACTTCAAAGTATTTGTTGGTCTAATGATATTGAGCGTTACAAAATATACCTGCAATACAAATATCAACAAGGCCACTATTGCTTTGATCTTAAATAATTTTTCTTTAAACATTTTTAAACCAATTCATAACCTAAATCTTGAATTGTTTCTTTAATTGTGTTTAATTCAATTTTAGATTCATCATATTTTATCTTTATAAGGCCTGAAGCAACATTCACCAATACTTCTTCAACCTTTTTATCTAAAGCACTCTTAATTTTCCCTTCACACGATCCACAATGTAATTTAGCATGTAATTTAATTGTTTTCATATTTACCAACTTTCTTTTTTTTACTCTACGAAATAATTATATAACTAAATGGTTATATGAAACAAAGAAAATGAAAAAGAAAGATTAATTTCTTTCTGATCATTCAAATTCAAATGAGAATATTCTAACTGTGTCACCATCTTTAACACCTTGTCTTCTAAGTTCATCTCAAACTCCAAGTGAAGATAGCTTTTTATTAAATCTCATGAAGTTCTCTCCTGTTGATAAAGGAATTTTATCGTAAATACGCTCAACCTCTTTACCAGAGATTTCAAACATACCTTCGTATTCTTTTTCAACAATAAAGTCATCTTCAAAAGTAATTGTAACTTCAGATTTTTTAGCTTTATACTCAATTTCATCTGCCGCTCTGTAAGCATCATATAACTTATGTTTCAACGGTTCAATACCTTTTTCAGTTAATGCTGATATTTCAACAAGTTCAATTTCCGGATGTGCTTTCTTGAATTTTTTAACATTTTCTTCGAAAGCTTCTAAGTCAGCTTTATTAGCTATAACTACTTGCTTACGTTTTTCTAAACCTAAAGAATATTCTTTAAGTTCATGGTTAATTACTTCAAAATCTTTTACCGGATCCTTAATTGGATCTCCAAAGTCAATAACATGTGCTATTAACCTACATCTTTCAATATGTTTTAGGAATTCAATTCCCAACCCTTTACCTTGCGCTGCTCCTGCAATTAATCCAGGAAGGTCAGCTACAACAAATGAATTTTCTCCAACTTTTGATAATCCTAATTGAGGATTTAAAGTTGTGAATTCATATGCTGCCGTTTTTGGTTTAGCATTAGTAACTTTTGATAATAATGTTGATTTTCCCGCTGAGGGTTTTCCAACAAACCCAACATCAGCAAGAACTTTAAGAACTAGTCTTAATCTAAATTCATCACCTCTAGATTTAAATTTTGTATTACCTTTACCACCATTACCACCGGCGGCAATTAAGTATTCTTTTTGTTCAGTTATGTCAACAAGTAATTTGTCTCCATTCATAACCAACGTTCCTAAAGGTACTTTAATAAAAATATCTTTCCCTTTAGCTCCATACTGGTTTTTTCTTCTCCCGTCTTCTCCATCATTACCAAATATGTTTCTCTTTAATTTCAGGTTTAAAAGCGTATTATCTCCACCATCTGGTCCCCCACGTGATACGTGAGCTTCCCTACGGAAAGATACTACACCATTTCCACCTTTACCTGCTTTTACATGTATTTCTGCTTCATCTATAAATTTCATACTTGTATTATAAAGGAAATAAAAAAATAACCTATGGTTATTTATTTTTAACTAATTTATTGTTCGTATTTTTCTTTGATTTTATCCACGAATATCGCTATATTTTTTTGGAAATCTTCTAGTGTTTTCGCTGTCATAAACGCCATTCTCTCATCACTTGCACCCTTAAACTTAGCAAATCATTGAGATGCTACTGATTTTGATTGCGCCAAAGTATAGTTTGGACTTCAATTTTTCAATAATATTTCTATATATCTTTTGATTGTAGAATGAATTGTTTCAATTGTTGGATCAGCTTCATATGTTCCAGTTTCTATGTAATCTTTCATTTGTTTTAAAACTCATGGACTACTTTGTGCCGCTCTAGCAACCATAACTGCATCAACACCAGTATATTCCAACATTCTTTTTGCATCTTCTGGTGTAAACACATCCCCATTACCAATAACTGGTATTGAAAGATTTTCCTTAATTTCTTTAATTGCATCTCAGTTAGCATTTCCTTGATACATTTGTTCCCTTGTACGTCCGTGAACTATCAATGCTGAAGCTCCCGCCTCTTCTATTATTTTAGCTAGTTCCATATAATTAGATGAATTCTCGTCTCATCCTAATCTTATCTTAACTGTTAAAGGCTTTTTAATAACTGCTACTATACCTTCCACAATTTCTCTAACTTTATCAGGAGTTTTTGTTAACGCAGATCCTGCTTGAGATTTGATAGCGACTTTTTTAACGGGACAACCCATGTTGATATCAATTATGCTCGCATTTGAATTTTCATCAAAATACTTTGCAGCATTAACGTAATCCTCAACATCACCACCAAATATTTGTAAAGCAACAATCCCTTCTTCGGGAGTTACCCTTGCAATGTCAAGTGTTTTTTCTGAATTATATTTCAAACCAACATTTGAAGTCATTTCTGTACATGTATATCCTGGTTCGAAGTCTTTTGCAATTACTCTATAAGCACTATTAGTAACACCAGCCATTGGGGCAAGAATTACTTTATTTTTAATTTCTATATTTCCTATTTTAAACATAGAATCATTATATTAAAAAAACAACGTTATTTGTTGTTTTTTTTAAATTGTTTTGAACTTTTTACTTCAATCATCTCGAACTCTTTTGTTTGTTCCGTAGTGTAAGTAAGAAGTTTTGCTAGCTGGATACCCAAAGGATGCAGCAACAGCAACCCTTTCTCCTTCACTCATCAATCCTTCGGACTTAAATAATTTTTCAACTTTTTCTTTTTCTAACCCTTCCATAGGAGTAGAACCAATCCCAAGGATGGTCGCTGCTATTAAAGAAGTTCCAAGAGCTATATAACATTGTTTCATAGCCCATTCATCCCCATTTGGTTCATCTGCATCTAAATGTTTGTTTTTAATCGTTGTTGCCATTTTTTGCGCTGCAACATTAGATTCCTCTTTTGTTTTACCTGCAACTTCATAAAAACGTCTGTAACTTCTTTCGAACATTCATTGGTCGTCAGTAAATTCAGATCTCTTTAATGAAATGAAGAAAATTATTTTATCAGCTTCCGTCACAACCCCTTGATTCCACATTAAAGGTTTTAATTTTGTTCTAATGGCATTAGACTTTTCAATTATCAAAACCCTGTAAGGTTCAAAACCATGTGATGATGGTGTTCAATATATAGTTTCTAAAATTTGTTGTCAATCTTCCTTAGGTATTTTTTTATTTGAATAAGCTTTTACAGTTTGCCTATTATTTATTTCTTTTATTATTTTATTCATAATTCAATTTTAACATATAACTAACCAATTATATAATGATTTAGAAATAAAAAAAACAGTCTTTCGACTATTTCTTAGCTGCTTTTTTAGTTTCGATTCTTTCAGGGTAAACTGAAGCGTATTTTCTTCCTTTAATCATTTCGTATCGTCTCCACCACGTCCAGTATTTGTACCAGGGTGAATTTTTGTTCCTCTTTGTCTGTAGATGATTCCACCAGCTAATGTAAATTGTCCATCAGCAAGTTTAGCTCCAAGTCTTTTTGAATGTGAATCTCTACCGTTATTAGTAGATCCACCACCAAGTTTATGTGCCATTTATTTCACCTAACCTTTCAGTCCAGTAATTTTTACACGAGTGTAAGGTTGTCTGTGACCGTATTTTCTTTTGTGTGTTGATTTTTGATTGTGTCTGTATACTACGATTTTCTTTTGTTTACCTTGTTTTTCGATTGTACCTTCTACTGAGGCACCAGCGATTAATGGTTTACCAATTTTGTCTCCAAGAACTAATACTTCAGAGAAAACAATTTTGTCTCCTTCTTTACCTTCAACTTTTTCGATGAAGATAGTATCGTCTTTTTGAACAAGAATTTGTTTACCACCAGTTTTAATGATTGCGAACATA
>NZ_PSZP01000015.1 GCF_004335995.1 Mycoplasma todarodis | reverse complement strand
ACTTTATGAAGGTTTTGGAGATGGTGGACTTATCTCATACCCACGTACTGACTCAACAAGAATGTCAGCTACATTCGTAAAACAAGCTCAAGCATATATTGCTAAAGAATTTGGTGCAGAATATGTATCATCAGAAGTTAAAGGGGTAGCTGGAGATCAAGATGCCCACGAGGCCATCCGTCCAACAAACATTGCGATGACACCTTCAAAAGCAAAAGGTATATTCTCTCTTAAACCAGCTGAATTTAAAGTTTATCAAGTGATTTACAATAGAACAATGCAAGCACTAATGGTTCAACCAGAAAGAGAAATCTTAAGATATGAACTTGTTAATGGAGAACACAGATTTAAAATGTCTGCTTCTAAAGTTGTATTTGATGGTTACTTAAAAGTTACAGGATTCTCAAATGATAATGAATTACCTGTTTATAATAAAGGTGAAATTGTTGATGTTCAAGAATACATCAAAGAAGCCAAAGCTACATTACCACCTGCCATCGGTGTAGGACGTCCTTCAACATTCGCTGCAACAGTTAATAAAATTAAAGAACGTGAATATGTAGAAAAAGAAGGAAGAGCTCTTAAACCAACTGAATTTGGTAAAGTTGTTTCTGAAAAATTAACTACTCACTTCCAAAAAATAATAAATGAAGATTACACAGCAAAAGTTGAATCTAGTTTAGATGAAATTGCTGAAGGAAATAAAGATTACAAAGAAACAATGCAAGAATTCTGAGATAAATTCAATGAACAAATTGAAAATGCTCAAGATACTATGGAACACACAAAATTAATCCCTATTCCTGCAAGTACTGAACCATGTCCAGAAGATGGAGGTCAGTTAATATTCAAACGTTCAAGAAAAGGTGATAAATTCATCGCTTGTGCAAATTGACCAGCATGTACATATACTGCTTCAGATCCTAATAGAAAGAGATGAACAGGTAAGAGAAATTGAACTAAAAAGAAATAGTTCTTTTTTTATGCTCTTTTTCCTTTATTAATGAATATTGATATAATTAGACATATTAAAAGAGATGTAAAAATATTAAGGGGGTTAACTGTGAAATTAAAGAGAAAAATATTGTTATCTACGTCTGCAATTATCGCAGTTGCTGCACCCGTGGTAGTGACTATCTCATGTAGTGAAAAAGACAAAGAGAGTTGAAATAATACCGACTCAAATGTATCAACCAGTTCAGCCGCAATAGATATTAATCTTAATAAAGAATTAGTATTCGAAGGTGAAGATGGTGCTGGTTCATTACAATTCCAATTTAAAAGAGGAGTAATTCCTATGCTTAGTCAAGCTAATGCAAGACTTGTTGTGGAGATTGCCAGATATAAAGAAAGTACTATCCTAAAAGATAATTACAAGGAAGTATTAAGTGCTGATTTTTCAAAACTAAATAAAGAAAATAAAGATGTCACTGAGAAAAAAGACTATATCAATCAAAAATTAGGGGCAATAAACAACTTAATGGTCGAAGATAAGGTGAGGGTAACTGTTTCAACACCTATGAAAGGTTATGAAATTAAAGATATTAATCCTCTAAATATCTCGGGAGAAAAATTAAAATACGAACCACTGAAACCTTCTGAAAAGTTAATTGATTTAGCTAAATATGCAATAGTGAACGATAGTTTAAAAGTAAATCTTGATAAGTATGAAAAGGGTAACTTAAATGATGTTATGCTTTCGATTGCAAGTGGAATGGGTATATTATTATCAAATGAAATGGATGTTACATTAGGTAATAAAGATCCGCTAAAAACATTCACTCCAATGATGTTATTTGAAATGATTAAGAAGATGAAAGAAAAGAACATTAAGGAATTTGACTTTTCTTACACTGACAAAGATGGGAAAACAAGGGAAAACATCTTTAAACTTGATCAAATGAAACCTATTGAAGACAATAAAGCTGGTGAAATTAGAAATGATAAGACTGTGTCAGATAAGATAAACCATGTGTTTGAAGAACTGGATAAAATATTTAACCCTACAACAGTTAAAACTGTAAGACGCAAAAAAGAAGATGCTAAACCAACAGTTAAACCAGATGAAAAATCACAAATTAAAACACCACAACCAAAAGGTGGGGTTGATGCAAAAATTAAAGAAGAAGTTAAAGATATTCAATGAGCAATTACAGCTGCAAATATTAACAACCAATATATGAATGTTGCTTCAATCGCTGATGATATAAATCAAAATAAATATCAAAAAGAAATAGCTGACCTAAAAGAACAAAGGAAAGATCCAACTTTAACTAAAGTACAAATCGAAGGAATTGATAAACAAATTCAAGTTAAACAAGATGAATTTTTAGAACAATCAAAAACATTCAAACATGAAAAAATTGAAGACAAATTAATAGCATTATCGAAATGAACAAATGTTAACTTAAACAAATCGAATGAAAGTGTTGAGATCACTGGTATCCTTGTTATTGCTAATCTCGATCATACAGTAACAATTGAAGTCGAAACAACTTCTAAAGATGGTAAAAAAGGTTATGTTTATGGAACATTGATAGGTAAAGAAATTCCGAAATTGACTAAAGGACCAACTGAAAGTGATGCAGAATTCCAAAAACGTCAAGATGCCCAAAAAGCAGAACTTGACAAATTAAAAACAAAAATAGAAACACGCGCAAGAATCATCCCAAACATCAAAGAATTCCAAAACTTAGTTTCACAATTAAAATTCAAAGAAGATAACATGACAAAACTTGCTGTTGTTGTTAGTGAAATTAATAAGGCTGCTGACATCGATAGTAAATTAGAGGCTCTTGAAAAATGAGGGAATGTTTCTATCCCTAAAACAATTAGAGGAACAGAGATAACTAATATTATAGCTAATGAAGATCCAATAACAGGAAAGATTCATCTTAATATTGAAACAACATCAAAAGACAGTGATCAAAATGACTTAGTTGTAAATATCTTAGGTGTTATTGTCGGTAAAACAAATAAACAAATTGATGAAATTGCAGAAGAAAATAAAAAACAAACAAATAATATAAACACAATTATTCGTCAACTTCAAAACAAGTCGATTAAAGATCAAGATTTCAAATATATCAAGAACATTATTGATGAAATAAATAGTATTGATAACTTAAGTAAAAAGATTGAAAAAATTAATGCAATCATGGGTTCAAATTTAAAATCAACTGCAGAAAACAATACAACAATCACTGGTATTAAAATTGAATCTAAACCAACAGGAGAAATGAAGATCATCATTACAACAAATACTCCAGGAGCATTAGTTCCAGAAAAAGATGTAACAATAGATGCTAGCGGTGAATCTGATCAAGTTATCTCTGAGAAAATAATTAAAGAGATTAATAAAGAAGATAAAACTATTACTGACCAAATCACTTCTGTAAAGGCAATTCTAGGAATTGATATACCAGAACAACAAGATGGTGGAAAAGTGGTTAAAATAGCTGCTAAACTTGATGAAAAAGGTGAAGTTGTTATTGATGTTTCAGTTAAAGCACCAAAAGAAATCAAGGCAAGTGATGATATAGATAAAGTAGCTGATAAAATTAAGCGTTTATTATTGAATTCAAAACTACAAGAGCGTTATAAAGAGGTATTGAAATCTAAGGATAACGATTTATTACTATTGATCGCAAATGTATGAGATGAAAAAACTTCAAATACTGAAGCGTTAGAAAGTTTAATTGATCTAGTTCTGACTTACTCAGATATCTTTAATAGATTGAAAGAATGAGAGTTCTTTAAGGATTGAGTAGAACAAACAAGAATGAGAAATCTAGATAAAATAGATGACATACTAATGGCAACCATATTAAGAAAATAAATAATTCATTTTTGGATTATTTTTTATTATGCAATTTGTTATTATTTATAAATAAGGGATAGGTGATTATGAAACAAGCAAACACAATTATAGTCGGTGGCCCAGTTGCCGTAGGAAAGTCTACATTAGTTAGGAATCTTAAGTTACCAGCAGTTCAAGAATTAGATGAAACTGATAAACTACAAGGGGCATTATTACAAGGAATGATGGAAGGTGATGGAATATCAGCCTACCTATTCCAATTTGATATGCTACTAAATAGAATGAGAATATATAAAGAAAGAGCTGAAACAGGTCTTTTACACGTGTTCGATAGATCAATCTTAGAAGATAAATTATTTGCCTTTAATAGATTTGGGGATGAAGAAGCTATTTGAAATTACTACTCAAAAATTTGAGAAGAAGAAGTTGCAAATATGTTGGAAATTGGTTTCCCAAAAATATACATCGTTTTAACATGTTCGTGAGAAGTATTCAAAGAAAGAGTTTACAAGAGAGATAGAAAATCTGAAATTGATAACTTCCACAAGAACAAAGACATCTTTAAATACCAAATTAATAATTACAAAAAATTCATGGAACAAATTTTTACTGAGTATGAAATTCCACATGTATTCATTGATACAGATGAATTAAACCAAGAACAAGTTCTTAAACAAGCAAAAGAAATACTTGCTAAGAAAGGAATTACTCATGAATAGGAAATATGCAAACCTAATAGTTGTTGGTGGTCCAGTTGCGGTTGGTAAATCAACCCTTGTTGCTTCATTGGGTCATCCTTATGTAGATGAATTAATGGAAGGGAATGTTGTTCAAGAAGAAATTCTTAAAGGTACTTACTCAGGTAAAAGAGTTTCACCAGAAGTTGTTCAATTATTCTTTGCAAAAAGAAGAGAACAAATTTGAAAGAAATCAGCATTCAAAGATGAATTACATATTCTTGATAGATCTATTTTCGAAACAGAAATATTCGCTAGAACAAATTTCTCAAAAGAAAGATACGAACTTTTTGCTGAATATGTAGACGAAACAATTAAGTTCATTCTTGAAGAATATGGTTACCCAAAGAAATACATCGTTTTAACATGTTCGTGAGAAGTATTCAAAGAAAGAATCTTCACAAGAAACAGAAAAGTTGAAGTTGATTCATTCAAAGCTAATGAAGAATTTTGAAAAGTTCACATCGAATCATATGAAAGAATAATGAGAAGAATATTTGATAAATATGACGTTGATGCTTCATTCATAAATACAGATTCTATGAACCAAGAAGAAGTTAAAGCTGCTGCTGATAAAATACTTAGAGAAGCAAATATAATCCAATAAATACCTTGGGGTATTTTTTTAATACCAACAATATTGCTATAATAAACAAAGAAAAGTAGGTATCAAATGACATTAAAACGTAAACTATTATTAACAACATCAACACTATTAGTAGCCGCAACTCCTGTTGCTACTGTTATTTCATGTGGTAAAACTAAGAGCATTGACAACAATATAAATGATCCGATTAATGATCAAGATGTCGTTATCGGTGTTTCAAATAGTAATTTAATTGTGTCTGGTAAAGATGGTTCTGGAACATTTAAATTTGATGTATCTCCAAATCTAAAGAAATTATTAAAAGATGCTGGAGCGACATATGAATATTTTATTAAAAGATATAAACAAGGTCCTAAATCTAAATTTATGCCAATCAATAAAACTCCATATACCGACCTTGATGCTAAACCTGCAATAAAAGATTTATCTATCGAAGATGAAATAAGAGTTAAGATTACTCTTAAAAAATCCGGATTCATTTTTAAAAATGGAAGTACTTTTCAAAGAAAAGTTACTGATTCGGAAAAAGATGGGCTAGATGTTAATTGATATAAACCAGCAACAATTACAAAAGAAGCGGACTCTATGGTTACAGTCAAAGGTGATACGCTTGAGGTTAATTTAGATAAAGAAGTTAAAACCAACGAACTTGTTTTTAAGATGGCAAAAGAATTAGGTCTTTTATTTGCTGATGATCCAACAAGATTTGTAGCAAAACTTGCTGACAAAGTTCCAAATCCAATCACAATGAAGGATATTTGTGAATCTTTAGATTTATCTTCTCCAAAAAGAACTTGAATCAAAAGGATTATTATTAAGAAAATTGGTCAAAAAGATGAAGTTCTAAATCTTGAAGATATGAAAAATAAAATGGGTGGAGCAAACATAAATTTAAAAGAACTTATTGAAAATGGGTTCAAGAAACTTTCTCCTTATAAGGATATAAAACTGGATGATAATAAAGTTGCTCCAGAATCTGTTTTTACCAGTGATGCAACCGCTTTAAGATTTGCAGCGGTTTATGGTAAAGTTGCAACCCCTATCAAAGATGAGTTGTTAACTATGATTGGTGCTATGAAGGATGATAAAGCTGCTCTTGGATTTATACCTAAATTAGCAATCGGATATGGGAATATTTTTAAATGAATGATTGGGACAAATACCTTCAAATCTTGGGTTGATGAAATGAGAGTAAGACCTGCAGATGTTAATGCTATTCCTAACATATTTATGGCAACTCTCTTTAGAAGTAAATAGTAGATTAAGATTAGTCCTTTTAGGGCTTTTCTTTTATAATGTTTTTATGACATTTAAAGAAAAAACAAAACTACATATAAATAACGAAGAAATTTTTAATAAATTATGCCAATATGTTGACATGATTGAGGAAACAAACAAACACATGAACTTAACAGGATTTACAGAAGATAGATTATGAGAAGAAGGGATTTATGAATCTATTATCGCTTTAGAAACTGGGATCAAAAACTCAGATGGCAAAGTATTGCTTGATATTGGAGCTGGGGCAGGATTCCCATCAATACCATATGCTATCGCTCATCCAGAAATCAAATTGGTTATATACGAACCAATGGGTAAAAGAGTCGACTTCTTAAACAGTGTTTCAAACGAACTAAACTTAGGTGTTGAGGTTCAAAAAATTCGTGTTGAGGATTCGAAAGAGATTGAAAGATTTGACATTGTTACTGCAAGGGCTGTCGTTAAATTTAAACATCTTTTAGAAGCATCTCACCATGTGGGTAAAATGAATTCATTATTTGTATTTGTTAAGGGTCCTAAGGCGCATATCGAAATTGAGGAGGCGGTGCAAACAGCTAAAAAATTCGGTGTATGAGCCAAAAGAAAAGAAGTTATTTCAGATAATAAAATCAATAATTTAATTATTTATAGAAAAGAAAAAGCGACTCCAAAAGGGTATCCAAGAATGTGAGCCACAATTAAAAAAAGTTAGTTATTTCATAATGTATGGGGTAAAATTGAAAGGATGAGTAACCGCAAAGGTTGCCATATCTATTAATAGGAGGTATATATGAATATATCAAAAAAACAAATATCACTAGGTGCTTTAGCTGCCGTAGCAGTAGTAGCTGTACCAGTAGCCACAACAATTTCTTGTGGTAAAAAAGAAGATAAAAAAGAAGATAAAAAAGACGATTCTAAAAATCAAGTTGATGCAAACGTTATCGAATTATCAAAAATGAAATCTGTTGAGGAATTAGTTGAAACAATTAATTCAAAATTAAAATTAGCGATGCCAGAAAGAGCTGATTTAATGGCGGTTATGGAAAACGGAATAGGAAAACTAAAAGAATCTTCATTTAATAAAATTAAAAAATATATGGATGGAATGAATCCTAACAATTTTAAAGAATTAATAGTTAAAGTTGGAAATGAAGAAATTAAGTGAGATTTAAAAAATTTATTAAAGAATGTTGAAATAGTAAAAAATTCTTTAAATAAAGGGTATGCGAAAATTAAGTCAGCGCCTGTTATAGACGGTTCTTCAGAAGTCCCTTCAGCTGGTGGTATGGTTGCTATGTTAGGGGGAGGCGACGGGATGACATTCGGTCTTGCTCTTACAGGATTTTCTACTTTAGAAGGTAATGGTTATGATGGTTACAATGGTATCTTAGATGCCTATCATGAATTCGCCAAGAAAATAATTTCATCAAAAGGATTTTTAGGGTGAATGAATGATAAGACATATGAAGTTATTTCATATAAATATGAATGAGACATGGCTTCAGCACGAAAATTTACAATAGCAGATACAAATAGTTATAAAGTAGGAGAAGGATTTGATAAACAAGAAGTGAGGGATACACTTCCTGGCCTTGTTAATTCACCAACTTTCAAGACTGAAGGTAACAACTTAGAAGCTCAATGAATAGCAGCTATTTTAAAAATGGCATAATAATCTAACAAGCATTGCTTGTTTTTTTATTTGTCAATACTGCCCCATTAAATACTTATTTAATGTAAATAAGGTAAAATACTTATATGAATGTTAGAAAAAAAGATGAAAAGACACTATATAAGAAGCTAAAAAGACTTTTAGCTGGTTTATTTATCGATATTGAACTTGTACAATACTTAAGCGCAAGAAAACTTTATAAGTTAATGTGAAGAGTTATCAAGTTACATGACAAATACGATTATTCAAAAAAAGAAGTTAAAGAACTTGCAAAAGTTATTGTTAACTCTGATTTTGAAAATGTTGATTTTAAAGACGCGACAGTGATTGCGGACTTTGTTGCATTCGCTATAGCAATTAACATTATCGAAAAAATAGAATATACAGAATGTCACGAAAGCACATATGTTAATCGTTTCTATTCTGATTTTCCTCTAACACTAGAATAGTTCCTTATATTTTTGAATGCTAAAAATACAAGGAGGTTTCTAATAATGAAAAAGAACCAAAAAAATAATGATCCAAAACAACAAGATCAACCCAAAAAAATATCAAGAGCTACACGCCTAAAACTTAAAGTTATGAATCGTGAAGTTAAAGAACATACACAAGAAGTTAAAGTTAATAGAAGAAGATTAAAATCTGAAGAAAGACATCAAGAAATCCAAGATAAAAAAGATATTAAGTTTATCAATAAGGAAAATAGAAGACCAAAAGGTGCTAGGAATTTAAAAAATATTAAAGGTAACATTATTGATCTTTCATATATCAAAAAAGTTTATACAACAAAGACTTTAAAGTTTATTGCCCTACAATCAACTTCTCTTTCAATTAAAAAAGGTGATTTCGTTGTAATTCTAGGACCATCAGGTTCTGGTAAAACTACTTTATTAAATATTATCTCAGGTTTAGATAGACCTACATCTGGTGATGTGGTTGTCGCTGATAGAAATCTTTCGGCATTGAAAGATGTTGAATTAACAAGATTCAGAAGAGATCATGTTGGTTTCGTATTCCAATCATATAACTTACTTCCATCACTTAATGTTAGTGATAATGTTGAAGTTGGTAGATCACTACAAAAAGACCCTCACAAACGTAAAGGTGTAAAAGAAATCTTAGATCAACTAGAAATGGAACCACAAGCTAAAAAGAGAACTTATGAGCTTTCTGGTGGACAACAGCAAAGAGTTTCTATTGCTAGAGCTCTTGCTAAGAGACCTGACATCCTAATTGGTGACGAACCAACAGGTGCTTTAGATACACATACTTCACTAAAGGTATTCCAATTATTCCAAGAAATTAATAAGAAAAACGATACAACAGTTATTGTTGTTACACATAACCCCAATGTTGCTCAACTTGCAAATAAAGTCATCCACGTTAAGGATGGTAAAGTACAAAAAGTGGCAGAACAAACACCTATTGATGCCATGACATTAAAGGAGATTTAATATGAGAAAACTTTTTAAGAACTCATTTAAATCATTTTTGGGTTCAAAACTAGCCATGATACTGTTATCACTTACAGTATTCCTATCAATTGCAGTATTTACCATGTTGTCTTCAACTTCATGGGCTTTTGACTCGTCGTATAATCAAGTGATAAGCACAGGTAAACTCCACGACTTTACCGTTAATGAAAAATATACAATTGATGGTAAAGATGGTATTTACCCTGTTGCTGGTCAAACAGAAACAACATATCAATTAAAAGATAATAAAACGATTAACAACAATACAATCGTTAAAGATAAAAAAGAGATTTACACTACAGAAGCTAAATTCACTGGTTTATTTAAAATCGAAAAGAAAGAAAAAGGAACATCTGCATTCAAGGAGATTAAACCAGGCTTGAAGTTGATGCTTCAAAATAGTAAAATTATCATAGATCAAACAACCAAAGATATTTCTAGTATCGAAGGTGGTATTGGCATGAAAATTGGAATAAATAATAAAGATAAATTTGATACATTACCAAACACAATACAAATCAATAATAAGACACAACCAACAACAACATTTTTAACAACAACCAATGATGAATATAAAATAACTCTTAATAAAGATTGAAAAGAAATTGAACAATCTTTAATCAAAGACATATTCTCTCAAACAATGGAACCAAAAGATAAGACAAAAGTTTATCTAAAAATGGACTGAAATAATACCACTGGTTCATATGAACAAGCTTTAAAGCAAAGCAAAATAACTTCGGAAAATGATAAATTAGTAAAAGATATATTAAACTCTCATGGGGTTCGTGAAGTATTCTTAGATATTAGAAATCCAAGTATTTTAGTTTTAAAAGCTAATAGTGACGTTAAAAAAATGATTGCTGAAGGACAAACAGCAATTAATGAATATGTTTCAAGCACTAAGTCACAATTATTTAAAAAAGCAACAATGGCCAAATATGGAAAATACCTTGCTAAAGATGGTATTAAATCTGTAGAAACAATTTATATCAACTCAGGTACAAACCAATATAAAGTTATCAACACTATAGACAACAAAGAAGAAGTTGATAAATTAGTTATGTTTAAAGGTAAGGAACCTGAAAAAGCTATGGATATGGCACAAATGAAAAAAATATTCTTAGATAATATAAATAAGGATAAAGCATTAGCAGCCCTATATAAACAAAATCCAAATAACCTTCAAAGCAGTAAAAAATATAAGATGGTATTTGATAATGGATTCGGTACTACTGCATCATTTACAGATCCAACAGCATATCAAGCAGCAATTACTGATGGTTATGCAAAAGAACATAATATAGAACCGATATCAACGGAAGATTTAAAAGAATTTAATAAACTAATATTAAATGCTGGAATCGACATAAAAAAGATTAATGCTATTTTTGAAATACCTAAATTTAAAAAACATGTACAAAAAATTGATCAAACACCTTATATCATTACTGGTATAGGTACAACACCTGATTTCTCATTCCCAATTATCAATCAACAAAACCCACTCCCAAATACAAAAACACAAGCATTGATGTTTACTAATGATCATGGGTATAGACGTATTGAAGATGCATTCCGTGGAAATCAAAGAGAAAACTATCTTGCATATAAATTTGCAAATGGAGTTACAGATTCCGAAAAACATATGGTTATGGATGGTATTACTGAAATATCTAAACAACATATGTCATGAGGTAATAATTTAGACCCTGTTTCAGGAGCATTTGATACTAATGAAAGAGTTATTCTTGCCCCTCAACGTATTGCTTTCTTAAGAAAGTTAAAACAATCAATAACAACAATATCATTCTTAACAACTGCATTACTTGGAGTTTTAACCGCCTTCATCATACTAATGGTTATTAAAAAACAAATATCATCGAAGCGTAAGATTTTAGGTACTCTATTAGCTAATGGTTATAGTAAGAATGAAATAGCTTGATCTATGACTACAATTGCCTTAATCATCGTTTTAGTTCCTGCAACACTAGGTTATGTTGTTGGACACTTTATGCAAAATATATTTATAAACATGTTCACCAACTATTGAACACTTCCAATTTATAACCACTCATTCTCTTGAGTAACTTTAATTATGGTTGTTGGATTACCTTTAATTGGTGTGATTCTATTCTCATATGTGGCGTCACGTTTAGCTCTGAAAGGAAGTTTAATTTCTATTCTTTCTGATTCTCAATCTAAAACTGCGGGTTGAATTACATCACAAGTCTTAAAACCACTTGCATGAATTGGTATTAAGTCAAAAATCACCATTTCATTATTTACATCTAATTTATCTAAAATGCTTTTAGTATTAGTAACAACAACAATTGCTATGGTTGCTGGTGGAATTGCATTCTCTATCATGGGAAGATTTAACTATGCACAAAGAATATCAAATGATAAAATAGCATATTCATTTAAAGTTGATATGGCCTCACCAACATACGAAGGCGGATTAATGAAAAGGATTAATCCTAATCAACTTGGTATGCAGGGAGGTAGTTGAGCAACTACTTCATCAAATGATTATTCAAATATTTTCGTTGAAGAAAAAGCGGATGGAATTGCTAAAGATAAAAGAATTTCAAATCCCGGATCATATTTCCATATTCCGACAAGTAATGATTTAAATGAAAAAGATAAAGTAGATTACCTAAGAAATAGATTGCAATTCAAATCACTATTAAACTTCGAAATTTCAGGTGATTTAAATCCATGAAAAGCTGCATTAAGTTCAATGCCTGAAAACCAAAGAAATATTGCTGATATAAAAGAAAAAGAATTCGTAAAAGCATTAAATGTATGAGCAAAAGAAACTAACACACCTTCAATACTTAAAGCAACTCCTTCAGAATGAGAAGAAATAGCTGGTCTAAACGGTTTCTTAACTAAAGCAGTGCGTAATGATTATGAATTCGAACCAGAAGCTCTTTATTCAAATAAAAAAACTTGAGAACTTTATAAAAGATTCTTATTCTGTGGTCTAAAAGAACAAATTTCTAGATACAACCACAACCAAGAGTATCACTTACCTTATTTCATCTCATATAACAATATAACTACTGATAATAGTGATGAAGTTTATACTCACATTGATATTGACTTTAAAGGTAAAAATATCTCAGGTCATGAAGAGGTAGTTAACACAACAATCACTGGTGTTAATCCAAAAACAAAAATGGTTAAATTTGATGAAGGTCTTTTAAAAAGATTTGATGATTTCCACTATGATGTTACAAGAGATAACGAACAAGTTGTTCCTGTAATAATTAATACTTACTTCCAAAAGGCTTATAACCTTGAAGAGGGTGACATAATTGATATTGATATTAAAAATAGAGCGGATAGATTCCACTCAAACAATAAACACGCTGCACGTGCAATGGTTATTGGTATTCAAGAATCATATGATGGTCCAAAACTATATACAACACAATCAATAGCTAATGCTAAATTAGGTTGAGTAGATCCTATTCAAAATAAAGAAGCGTTTAATGGAGTTTATACAACATCAACCAATCCAATGATTTTCCAAAACATTTCTCTATACTCTCCATCAGGTATTTATCCTGGTGCGGATATCATTAGAACAAGTAATGCAAAACTTAATGATGCAATTAAAGCACATGTGCAAAGTAATTATCCAAACCCTAAAGCAGCAGATGTGGCGTCTTACTTAAATGTTTATAGTAATTCACCATACATATCAACATTCTCTTCAGCTAACTGAGCAGCTATGTCTAGATATGCATTTAAAAATATTCTTGACCTTTCAGGTAAATTAATTTGAATGGTTGAAGCAATTGCTATATTCATCGCAATTCTATTCGTTGCAATCATTGCTTCGATGATTATTTCAGATAATAAGAAATTTATTTCTACCATGAAAGTTCTTGGTTATAGAAATAGAGAAATACGGCGTATGTTCTTCAGATCGTTAATTCCAGCGATAATATTAGGACTTCTAATTGCTATACCGATTACCATTGGTGCTCTGTTTGCAATTAAAGCAATTATCATCTCATTCGGTGCTATATTGGTTCCGATATCAATGATAGGTTGAGAGTTAATATTAACATTCTTCCTAATAACATTTGCATTCGCAATTATCTACTATGTATCCATGAGAAAACTCGGAAACGAAGAAACTCTGGAAGCATTTAAAGCATAAGTTATACTTATGTTTTTTTATTATCTTTTTAAATTGGATTTAATGATGTAAAATTGATAGTATATGAGCATCAAAAACAAAAGAAATCTAAAAGAAGCTTCAGAAGTTAATTCAGAACCAATAAAAAGTGGTTATGATGAAACTGAATTAATTGAAGTTGTCTCAACATTTTCACAAGCTACAGGACTACAACTTGGTAAAGAATTAGCCAAGTGAATTGCTGTGGGTTCTTTCATGGGTGCTTCAGATGCTATACCTGGTTATTGTGGTGGAACTTCTATGGCTCTTCTTGGAGTGTTTAAAAAATTGGTTCTACTTACAAAATCAATCTTCATTCCCGAAAGTGGAATAACAAGACTTAAAGCTTTCTTATTTATGCTTCCATTTGGAATTGGATGAATACTTGGAGTTTATGGAATTGCAAAAGGAACAGAATTCTTAGCTGATAAAAGAAATCTTGGTCTTGAACTATTGTTCTTCTTCTCAACATTCGTTCTATTTTCAATCCCTATGTTTATTCAAGGTGAGAAACCAGAAATAGGACTCAAACCCAAAAAGCGGAAGAACTTATGGATTCGGAGAATGGTTTTCATAATGGGATTCACCATGATGATCGGATTGGCATGTTGAATTAGATTTGGTAGTCAACACGGAATACACTTTGGTGACGAACAACACAAAGGCAATAATGCTGGAGTGTGACATCCGACTGCTAAGAATGTACTGATGCTAATGGTTGTTGCATTCATTGGTGGGATATTCACAATTACACCCGGTGGTTCAGGAGCGATCATTCAGTTATTATTCCCAGGGGATGAACCTGCATTCAGAATGTACCAAACAATTCACTGAAAAATAATGGCTAACTTCCATGGTGGACACGGAACAAACTTTTTAGGGTTGATATTATTTGCAACATTCACAATGTTAGGAATGATAACAATGATCTTCCTGTTTGCATGATTATTCAAAAAACACAAAAGAACATTTGCTGCTGCAGCATTTGGAATGATGGTAGCATCTTCAATTTCACTATTAATAATTCCTCACGATAACTTATGAAGAAACCTATCAAGTTCACACTCACACTATATTGGACATAGATTAGGAGTGGCAGCTGCAATAATAATGGCTATGTCATGTTCACTGTCGTTACACTTCTACACCAAACACCAAAACAAACAAAAAGCTAATCGTAAAAGAGGTATGGAAGTCATCAAAGCTAAAACAGCATTATGAATTTGAATTAAATCATTATTCACAAAAGAATACTGAAGATTCAAAGTTATGAAAGTTTACATGAAGGCAAAAGCATTTTTTACAAAGGAATACTGAGAAGAAGTTCGTCACCATCACGCTAAAGACGCTGATGAAAAAAGACAATCAATTGATGATAAAAACAATGATAATGATAAAATTAAGAAAATAAAAATAGACTAAGGAGACAGAATGTCAAGAAAATTTACAGAACAAGAACAAGTAAGAAGAGATAAACTTGCTAAATATGAAGAAATGGGTGTTAAACCATATGCACCAAAACAAGACTATACACATACTTCTGCACAACTGGAAGAAGAATTTGGGAAATTCACAAAAGATGAATTACATGAAAAGAAAATAATTGTTTCAGTAACAGGACGTATGATGGGTTCAAGAGGACCTTTCATCGTTGCTAAAGATCCTTCAGGACAACTACAAGCATATATTGCTAAAAAAGAATTC
>NZ_PSZP01000003.1 GCF_004335995.1 Mycoplasma todarodis | reverse complement strand
AGTTCCAGGTGGACAAAAAGTTCAAAAGATTACTATTATCCCTCGTGGACAAGCTGGTGGTTACAACTTAATGACTCCAGAAAAAGAATCATACTACAATAAAAAATCAGACTTACTAGCACAAATCGCCTCATTCATGGGTGGACGTGCAGCTGAAAAAATTATGTATGGTGAAGATGCAATTACAAATGGTGCATCTAACGATATTGAAAAAGCTACAAGAATTGCAAGAATGATGGTTACTCAATGAGGTATGTCAGATCTTGGACCAATTCAATATGAAGCAAACAATGGTTCTCCATTCTTAGGTAGAGATTACATGAAAAACAAAGACTTCTCAGATGCTGTTGGACATGAAATCGATCAAGAAGTTAGAAGAATTATTGCTGAAGCTCAAAAAATTGCTGAAAAAACAATTAATGAAAACATGGATCTTCTAAAAGCAATCGCAAGTGCGCTTCTAGAAAAAGAAACAATCGTTGCCGAAGAAATTGAATACATTGTTGAACATGGAAAACTTCCAATTAAAGAAACAAAAGTTGAAAAGAAAAAATCTTCTAAAAAAGCTCCTTCACTTAAAGAGTTAATCGCAGAGGTTAAACCTTCAAAAGAAACAAAAGCTAAAAAAGCTGAAGTTAAAGAAGTTGAGACTAAAGAAGTAAAAGTTGAAGAAAAGCCAGCTGCTAAAAAGCCGGCTGCTAAGAAACCAACTACTAAAAAAACTACAACTAAAAAAGTTGAAGAAAAAGAAGGTAAATAATATTTCTTAAAAATACAGCCAAGTGTTGTATTTTTTTTATAGCAAATAATTATTTTAAAAAGTTTTATAATTTAAACATGATACACATATACTATGGATTCGGTAGAGGGAAAACATCTACTTTAAATGGAACAGCATTAAGAGGATTGTCAGCAGGAAAAGAAGTTGAATACTTTAGGTTTCTAAAAGGAAGGCCAACAGGAGAAGATCAACAATTAGAAAAGTTAGGTATTAAAGTTAGATACTTTCATCATACGGATAAGTTTGTGATGTGAATGAGCCCAGAAGAGAAGCAAGAAACAAGACGTAAGGTATTGGAAGGTTTGAATGCTATTTCAGCCTCTAAGGCCGATTTAATCCTTATTGATGAAGGTATTGACCTTATAGAGACGGGTCTTGCAACAGAAGATGAATTAATATTAGCATTACAAAATCCTTATAGGAATAATGCTGACATACTAATATCAGGTCATTATGTATTAAAAGATCTATTTAACCTTGCTGGATTAATAACTCACTTTGAAGCAGAAAAACATTATTACGATGAAGGGGTTAAGGCAAAAGAAGGTATTGAGTTTTAATTAATGGGTTCACCCATTTTTTTAATATAAAAAAAGCGATTAATACGCTTTTTTATCTTTATTAATTTTTAAACCTGTTTTTAACATCTTTTGTTCTTTTAGTTGTTGAACATAAGTATTGATTACATCGTAATTGAATATACCTTCTTTATGTTTAATGTTTCTTAAAACATCTTTAATTGTTTTGTCAATCTTATTAATTAATTCTTGCGGGTAATTCATTTTAATTTTATGTCTTTCGTATTCTTCCTTATCGACAACTCTTGTCTTTTTGTTGGGATACATTTTAACATCTAAATCATAATCAATATATTTGATTGTTCCATCTTCAAAGAAGAAAGGACTAGAAAGGTTTGTATAGAAGTATGAACCTGATTCTCTTAAAAGTACATTTGTATTAAAGAAATCATCTTGTGAGAAGAATCATAACATTGGCTCACGAATGATTCAACGTTGACCATTATCTTCAGCTACTTTAGTTTTAAAAGCAAATAACACGGTTACAAATGGAGAAGCTTCAATAACCTTCAAACCATTTCATTGTCTGTATAATGTACCATCGTGTTTGAATGCTTGTACATCAACTATTTCACCTAATAAAGGTATGTTTTTCATAATTTCTCCTATTCAAATTCTAGTATAGTCTAATAACTAGTTTTTTACGTCCCTCATCAATATCCGTTAGATAACGAAGCCTTGGGAAGATATCCCCTTCATTCCACGTTTGTCTAAATGTAGAAACGGGAAGTACCCTATTTATAACATCTTCTTCAGTGGCATCGTTATATTTTTTCAAAATAGCTGCCGTTGAAAGCATTTCATCAGGTGTGGCATTTCCATCTGTATTCTCATCCACTCATCATCTGAATTCTGAACCTGAATAGAACCTTCCTCTTGATTCTAAATATTTATTAGTTGAGAAAGGTAATCAATCTCCACCGTTATTTTTAAATGGATGAGAATCAACTTTATCCTGTGCAAATAAAGAATCTTTTCTATCAAAGTTTCAAAGTTTTTTACGTTCTGCTTCAGTTCCAAATTTCATAAGATCTAAATCAATATCACCTTGACTTGGATTTCCTCCAGTAACATCACCATAGAAAACACCTTTAACATCTTTTGGTGTTCAACCGGTAATTTTGAATTTATGTTGATTTAGTTCACCATCGTTGTAATTTGCAAATTTAGAACCTGTTTCTTTATCTACTGTTGCATGAGTTAAATTCAATCCATAAATATTACTTATCATTTTATGGTAACCCATTGCGTTACGGAAATTATTATAAACATTTCTTGTGACAACTTGATTCCTAAATACAGAATCTTTATAGAAAGGATCTAACTCAAACTTAGCTTTTTTTCAAGGGTCATCACTCACATACACTTGATACATTGAACGAGCATCGGAAATGAATGAGTCGAAGTTAACTGTCTGCTTATTCCCATTCTCTCTAATCATGTGATCAAAGAAATCACGTTTATCAGGAAGGTCATACACATGCATTAGTTGACTTAATTGCCTTGTTACTATTTCATCTAGTGAATATCTATATTTAATATATCAATCATCATTTGGCCCTCATGCAACTGAACCAACTTTACCAAAACTACGATGATTCTTGATTCTACCGATAACTCCAGGGATACCGAACACTTGTCTTCCTTCGTTATATTTAACGCTTCTATCAGAGTTTGCATTTCAAAATAAATCATGTAAATTAACTTTTCGAGCAATTGATTCCACGCGTCCATTACCCTTACCTGTTTCACCTTCTCTTATTCCACCTTTTCCATAAAGGAAAGTTGTATCATCGTATTTAAGGTCTCTATAAAATTTTTCTGTGAACTCAGAGTTTCAATTAGTTAATTCTCTTGTTCCATCTTCTTTTTCAACAGTTGGTACATTTCCGTTATCACCATTTCAAGAGTGAGTTGAATATGATGTAGTTAAATACATGTTGGCGATATGATGTCCGTACTCATGAGTTATGGTTGACATTATTCCGTCTATCTTTTTCTTATTACTTAAGTTCTTGTGATTCTTTCATCCAGCAATATTTAAAAACATTTCCTTTGTTAGTGGGAAATATAAACCATTACTTGATTCCCCGATCATATTCACATTTCCGAACACCATATTATCTAATGTTGAAATTTCTTGTCCGTGATAAAGCTTCTTTCAAATAGCTTCCCTTAATTCTTTTAAGCCATCATCATCAAGTCAGTAATCACCATTTTGATAAGGGTAAACTTTAATTTGGAAATCTCAGCTTTTATTGGCTTTTGATTTATCAGCATTAAGTGCTCCAGAATTAAATCAAATAGTTTTAGGTTCTCCGAGTTCTACATAACCCTCGAATACCTTTTCTTCTTTTTGGACGGCCTTATAAATGAAGTATCCACCAAACCCTACAGAAGAACCCACCAAAGCTCCAACTATGGTATATGCAAGAAGGCTAAGTTTAGGTTTTTTCATTACATGCCTCCTTATTTCTTCTTAAATTATATCATTTAAAGATTATTATACATTGAAATAGCATAGCATAATGGGAATATAACATAGTGTTTATATGGTTATTTGCCCCTTATAGTGTAAAATATCTTTTATGAGATTAAGAAACAACCCAAACGCACAAGTAGAACTTGATGCTTCAAAATATACAGTAAAAGAATACCCGTTTAAAGTAAACAAAAATGTAATCATCGAATTAGGAATGGGAAAAGGAGAAATGATTACTCAGTTAGCGGCACAAAACCCAGATAAATACTATGTTGGTATTGAAAAATTTGCAACAGTTGCTCATAAAGCTATGAAAAGAGCAGAGAAACTAGAATTAGATAACTTTTCAATCATCGATAAAGATATCAAAGATTTACCAGAATTAATTGAAGGTACAGTAGAAACAATATGATTAACATTCTCAGATCCTTGACCAAAAGCAAGACATGAGAAAAGAAGATTAACTTATAAATCATTCTTAGATCACTATAAGAATATTCTTTCTGAAGATGGAGTAATTAATATGAAAACTGATAATGATAAATTATTCCTTTATTCATTAGAATCAATGCAAGAATATGGAATGGAAATATTAGCAGTAACAAGAGACTTCCATAATTCAAAATGAGTTGAAGGTAATGTTATGACAGGTTATGAAAAGAAATGATCTGAATCAGGTAAAAATATTAACTTTTTAAGAGCAAGGTTTAAATAACCCTTGTTTTTTTATTTTGTTAAAAATTACATTATGTTAAAATATAAGAATGATTTTAGGAAATGTATCAAGCTTTTGAAATAAGCCAAAATTAATCAAACTACAGCGTCCAGCTTCTTTACTGGAACTGTTCTTTGATATTGTCGTTGTAGCTCTTATAGGTGGTATTGGCCACAAATTAATTAGTGAATTCCAACACAATGAATATACATGGCACTCAATTTCATTTGTTGTATTACAAACACTTTCAGTTTTATTAATATGACGTACTATAACAATGTACAGTATTAAATTTGAAGTTCATGATTTAAGGCATAGACTTGTAATTATTTCTTGTATGTTGCCGATGTCATTAATGGCAACTGCGGGGTATGTTCACAATTCTCATAACGATGCTTATACAATTTACTTGAATACTATTTCTTATGCAATGTTAATGGTTGTTGTTGCTTATATATTATTATCAGCTGCAAGATTTAATAAAGAGGATAAATTCTTTTATTGACACTTAATGATTAAAGGTCTAGCAAGAGTTGTTGCATTTGTATTAATAATTATAAAAATAATAGTTCCAATAATTTCCGAAGGACCAAATTCATTGGGTGATCCAAAATGAAAAGAATTCTTTGTTGCAATGTGAGCTTCTGAATTTATTATTCAAATGATTGCGGATATGTATTCATTTACAAAGAAATATATGTGTCACTTCCCAACTATAAGTCGACATTTACTTAAAGAAAGATATTCAATACTCTATATAGCTTTCCTTGGTGAAATGCTAATACAAGTTATTTCTTCATTTGCTGGTGAAAAATCTCATAGTGCGAATTCATTCATTTTTCTACTTGGGTCAATATTCCAAATATTCTTAATGTTTTGATTGTATTTTGATTTATTAAATTACAACCACTTGAAGAAATCATATAAATCAATGTGAATATATACATTTGTAATGTTGCTTCACTTCTTCTCTATGTTATTTATTTCAGCTGGATTATCATTAATTATCCAAAAACATGCAAGACCAGCTATATTGCTTCTGGCTATCGGTAATGCAATCCACTGAACAACTTCAAAACTCGTTTTATACTCATTTAAGAGCTTTAATAGAGATACAAGATACTTGAGACCTAAATGATTCCACAGTGTGTTAATTGGATTATTTATCATTGGTATCGTTACATCTTCAGTATTAGCTTATACTTATACATCACCACATATTCTTATATGGACTGTTATTGGATTACAAATAACCACGATTGTATTACTGGTTGTCACACTCAAGATTTCAATTAAGAAATATAAAGATATGACCTTAGAAGAATTCGATAAGATAGTTCCAACTATAAAACAAGATTGATAAACAACTGATTAAAGGTTGTTTTTTTCTTTATAATTCATATACTATGAAATACATATCAACAACATTACAAGAAACCAAAGAAATTGCTTATAAATTAGTTGAAGAACTAAAAAACAAAAACACTAAGTTTATTTTATTTAACGGACAAATGGGTGCTGGTAAAACAACCCTAATTAAATTTATAGCTGAAGCGCTAGGAGAAACAAGCGTTGTTACATCTCCAACATTCAATATTATGAAAGTGTATGATAAGTTTGTGCATATTGATGCTTATAAAATATCTGGAACTTTAGAAGAGTATGAAGATTATTTCGAAGATAAACTTGTATTCATTGAATGATCTAAAAATCTTGATGAAGAATTTGAAGATTCATTAATGATTGAAGCATCTATGAATGAAAAAAATGAACATATATATGATATTAAATAATAAAAAATACCGCATATGGGTATTTTTTATTAAAACATATTTTTTCAAATATTTTTATTATAATCACTATATTCTCATTTTTCCTTTTTATAAATATCATCAGTTACTCTAATTTTATCTTTTAAATGAGAGTGGTTTTTTTTGTCGTATTCTGGATGTCATTGGCCAGGTTTGACGGGGTATAAAGTTATTGTTCTATTAGTTGTTTGATTTAATGGATTTTCTCTATAAGATGAGAAGTCAGTTCCATTTTTATCAATAATATTATAGTTAAAGGAGTTATCGTATTCTTGTAAAGCATTTTTAATTATTGCGGGGACGTCGTAATTTGAAAGTAATGTTTTCTTATTGAAGAGTAAAGGTTGTGTTTTTTCTTTGTTATTCTTAAATGGTTTGATCATTAATGTTGGATTCATTCTAGAAAGGTGAACACCAGTACTTTCTGCCATATCATCGAATAATCATTTATTTTCCATCCAACCATCTTTATTCAAATTAATCATTTCTTTTGAATTATTATTTGTTAAACCGTCTTTTTGTCTTGCTGACCCGTGATCTGAAACAAAAATGACCATAGTATTATCCCATACTCGTTTATTCATCGATCTTACTTTTTCAGCAAAATCCCCAACATAATTAATGGCGCCAATTGTTGCTTCGTCTGAAGTTGCGTTATCATCAGGCTCATTTGTATTTGGGTTAATAGCTGCAAAGTTTGAATGTGTAGCTTCATTACCTAAAAATTTAAACATTGGTTTCTCAGTTTTTTCAATCGCTAAATTTTCTTTAATTTCCATAGATGCCTTAAGGTGTTCTTCTACCCAAGAATATTTTTTATTATTCTTATAATGTTTATTTAAAGCTTTGGGGTAAGTGACTGTTAAGTCTTTTTGTTCCGGGTATCAACGTTTTACATCCTCGGGGTGAGCAGCCGCTTCATTAATTTCTTTAGTTGCGTATTGCATCGAATGTCATTGCTGAGAATAACCTGCTTTTGACATCATATTCATCATCCTAGAGTGAGCAGCATGTATTGATTCTCAATTTGTTTTTTCTTTAAAAGTTCCGGTGTCCTGATTTTTTAATGTAAAATCTCACCCACCTAAAATTGCTGGTATCCCGAAATTAGTATATTGATTTGTGATTGTGTTTTTATATATGGTAAAATCATTTAATTTAGTTTGGATATCCTTTCGTTTCTTTAACATTTCGTATGCAGTATCTCCAGTTACTTCATCATTAAAAAATATAATAATATTTTTATGATTTTCTGATAATGTAGAAATCCTTTGAAAACTATCGAGTTTTTTATAAACTTCTTTTTTAACATCGGTTGTTTTATCGTTCGATCTTTTAGTTGCATTATTTCCACACGAAACAACACTTAAAATTGGTATTGTTGAAATTGCTAAAATCCCAACACCTATTTTTATTTTTTTATTCATTTTATACTCCCTTTTTATTCATTAACTTATTCAAATTATAAATCAACTTATAAAATACAATTTAAAATAGTTGTTCCAAATGATAAATAAGGAAAAGCACCTAATAAAAGAACTCTTAATATTGGGTTTGAATGTATAATACCTTTATGAAGATAATAATAGATACGTCAAATAAAGATTTATATGTTGCTCTTATTGAAAATGGTAAAACATTAAGATATAAATTACATGAAAATTTAGTTAAGAAAGCTGATGCACTTCCCGGAACTTTTTTGGAAGTTATGGGAGATATCAAAGCGAAAGAGATTACTGACTTTTATATCACTTTAGGACCTGGTTCATTTACAGGTGCAAGAACAGGTTTGGTGTTTGCAAGATCAATCTGTCAAATGACAAAAGCTAATTTGCATACAACAAGTTCGATCCAACTTATCGCAGGACCAAATGGAGAAAAAGAAGTTTTTATAGATGCGAGAAGTAAGAAGTCTTACTATGCAAAAGTTAAAAACGGTCAATTACAAGAATCTATAACATTAGTTCCTTTTCAGGACTCAACAATACAAGCATTCGATAACTTAATTAAAAATCCTGAGGAATACCTTTCACTTTTTAATCTTGAGGAAGATATTTTCAATGTTCACCCATATTACATAAAAGACGCCAAAATAGGTGGAAACTAGCCCTAAAAGGGTTATTTTTATACACTTTTAGCCTTTATGTGTTAAAGTTAATTAAAGTTAGTTGGATTTAAAAATACGTGATTGAAAGAAATACTTTATACCTTAATAAATTAATTAGAAGATTACAAATGAATAAAATCATTTAAAGACTACGAATAAAAGAAAGCGGGACAGATGAGAATATATTTAAAAGAAATTATTTTAAATAAGAAGTTTACGAAGAAAATTAAGCCAGAGATGAAAGAATTAATTGAAAAATTTAATGCTAATCCTACTGGTAATGCTATGTTAGCATCCAACATTGGATTGGTAGCTAAAAAAAGCGGAGATAATGAAGAATTAAACGAAGGTGTTAATAATGTTGTGATTACATTTAAAATTAACAAGAAATTCCTTACTTTAATTGGTAATTTAATTTACTCTCCAGAAACTAAAACTGGAACGCTGTTAGCATTTATTGGTCACATTAATGAGATGGAATCTTTTGATGGGATTGAAGTTGAAATTAATAGAGAAGAAGCAACTGCTGAACAATATTCATTTAACATTAAGCAAATTATGGATCAATCTGATAAGATCAATGCTGATTTGTCAGATCACAACATCGTAAAAGCACTTAGTGTTTATTCGGAAATATTATCTAGAGAAGAAGAAGCAACTTCTATGGATATACCAACTGATAAGATTAGGCTTATTAATGGTTATTTAGTTGATAACTCAATTTCAAAAGAAAGAGATAAAAGAAAATTAAGTTTCATCAGACACTTAGGTAGAAGAAGATATGTTGAACAAAAAGACGTTAAACATGTTGATAGGCAATATCTTTCACATGAAATAACAATCATGCATATTGAAGTTACTGGTGTTAAAAACGTCGGGGTAACAATTAAAGATGTAATTAAATCAAAAGGCCAATTACCTATGAGTGATAGAAAGAAATTTATCGCTACAGGTGATTACTCTGGTGTTTCGCCACTGGATTATTCAATTGCGGAATCAATCACAAGAAGACCATCATTTAAAATAATGATTGATGGTAAACATACTTCACTAAACAAATCTCATTTACACATTATTAACGTTGCAAGTACAATCAAAAATAGAACAATTTTAAAGGTTGTTACTGATATTGAAAATGATACTGTAAGTAATAATGAAGTTTTCCAATATTTATTTAATAAAGGAAGTTGAAATGCAATTAAACCTTTACCAAAATGAATCCCTGATTTTAAAGCTAAGCAATTCGCTAAATCAACTAATTTAAATGAATCACAAAGAAAAGCATTCAAGATATGTTCAGATAATACACCTGTTGCATTTGTTCAAGGTCCTCCAGGTACTGGTAAGACACACTTAATTGAAAAGTTAGTGGACTTTTATGCTTCTAATAAGAAAAAGGTTCTAATAGCCTCTCAAACTAACGTAGCAGTAGAAAACGTACTTGACAAACTACATAAAGACAAAGAATTCCCTTATTTACCTATAAAAATCGAATATAGAAATAAAAGTTTATATTCAGAAGAACAAATTGGTGAACAAATTGGTAAGAAAATTGAAAATATTACAGGTTGAAATCTTGAAGGTATGGAAATTCCAAATATTAAAGAAATTCATGCACCTAGAGATTTCAGAGTTGTAGGGAGTACAACTACTTCTTCAGCCATCGAAAACAAAAGATGAAAAGAATGATTGAAACAATTAGACGTTCTAATCATCGATGAAATTTCTAAGTCAAATGTTCCTGAAATAATAAGATTTACAACTATGGCTAAGAAAGTTATCTTTATTGGTGATCAGAAACAACTGGATCCAATGTCAGAAATAAATTGAAGTACTTTTGATAAAGACTTTAAAAAGGATAATGAAGATATTATTTCTAAATATATAAGTCTTTCAATATTTGAAAATAAATATGAAGATATGAGAAAAAGAAAAAGAGCGGTAATGCTTAATATTAACTATCGTTCAGTGGAACCAATTGCTAGACAATATGCAATGTTCTACAACAATAAACTTGAAATCGGCAGACAAACAGAAACTGTTATTAAATATAAAGGTGAACCAGCTTTCAAACCATTTACATTTATCTCAGCTTCAGGATCTAAAGAAGAATTTACAGGTCCTTCAAACTCAAGATTTAATATACGTGAAATTGATATCATCAATGATACACTTGAAAAATTATTGAGCACATTAGATGATCCTAAGAAATATTCAGTTGCAGTTATAACAACATATGGCGCACAAACTGAACAAATTCAAAAGAGTATAAACACACATATGATGAGAGAATATTTCCAATCATTTAAAGTTAATACTGTTGATGCATTCCAAGGTGATCAAGCTGATATTGTTATTCTTTCAACTGTTGTTGCGGATAACTCTGGAAGTAAAGGGTTCATTAGTGACTTCAGACGTCTAAATGTTTCTATCTCTAGAGCAAGAGACTTATTAATTGTTATCGGTAGTGAGAACAAACTATCTTCAATTATGTACGAAGTTCCGGAATGTGAACCAAGAGCTTATCTAGCGGAAATGATTGAGTATGCAAAAGAAAACGACTCATTTATTAAACCGGAGGTAAACCATGATTAAATATCTATATAAAACAAAAAGAATGCAAACAACATTCAACTATACATATGAAATTGGTTCATCACTAGATCCACTTACAAGAAATGTTCTTGATTTAATCATCAACAAACCAACTATTCAATTAAAAACATTGTTAGAAGAAGTCGGACTTATTGGGGATTTGGCTACATTTGTGGAAAGAAGATTCAGTTCAGTTATGAAAGGCTTTAATAGAAATACAACATTTAATTCTTATAAAAATAAAGAGTTTTTAAAAAGAGTTTTTGAAGAAGAAGCTATGATTGAACTTGAAGATCAAAAATTTGTTATGGATGTGTATGAAGATCTTGGGGTGATTAGGGTTAATGGTGATTTAATCACTATGCCTGACAACTTAAGGAGATTTGTTTCTCAACACTTGCAAACCAATGTTGGTGTTAAAGGGTTGAAAAATGTTTCCGAAGGTTATCCAGAAGGTAAAGTCGAATTCATTAATGTTGGTATTGACTTTAAATTTAATGGTCAAATAGAAATTGACGGAGTGATGATTGAAGTTAAACACGAAGCTTACAATCAAATTGCTAGACAACTTAAAAAGACTGCGTTCAATGCTAAAGAATTCGATGAACCTCAAGTTAATGATGAAACAATTGATTGTAAAGTCTTGACAAAAGAAGCTTTGAAACAAATATTTGAAGAAGAAGTACTTTACAATGGTTGAAAAGAAGGTGCTAAAGATGGAGTCATCACAATTTCAACTAAAGACAAACACTTTAAATCAACACACTTGCTAGTATGAAATAAAACGCCTTTATTTTATGAAAAAGTATGACAAGAAAAAGAGATTATTACTAATGAATACAAAGATAGAATTCTAGAAGCCGCATTCTTGAATAATAAACTTGTCGATTCATTAACAAATAGTTTGGTTCTTGATTTAATAAATAAATACGCAGGTAAAAATATTAATATGATTAATAATATCGTTAATAGAAGACCATTGGTATTTGAAGATATTGAAATTGCAAAAGCTATATTTGCACTTGATGATAAAAAGTCATTTAACTTCACAGTTGGAGAAGAAAATATAATTAGAATATTACAAAATCTTCCGGCTGAGATCAAGAAGATGTTTATGAGTTCTTTAAATAAGAATGTTATCACTTCAATTGAAGATCAATGAATCATTAAATTCATTATTGAAAATCACTTGAGCAAATCTTTATTACCTAAACAAATTAAGAAGTATGAATCTTGATCAAAAAGACAAGACGATATGCTTGATAAGTACTTTGAAATTATTAGGAAAATTACCGAAACAGGTATCAATAACGAAAAGCTCGAACTACTTTCTTCTAAAGAATTGAATAAATTGAAAATTAATAAGCAATTTAAAAAATGAATTAATAGAAATATTGAGAACCCTAAGGGTGAAGCGTTCAAAAGGATTATTCAACCACCTGCAATTACTAAAGCTAAGGAATGTTTGGTTATTGCCAACAAGTGAGTTAAATTTATTGATGAAATATCTTAATATTCCCATGATAACTTCGAAAGAAGTTGGGGACAATTTTAAAAAAACAGTTCAACACTGTTTTTTTAAAATAAATATAATTAATCTTATAGGCCTTAAATCGCATAAATAAAATCATCTAAAACTTTTAATTTTTCATATATTCGCCTAATTAATAAAGGTGTTAATTTGAAGACTTTTAAACGCTCTATAACTTTATTATCTAGTGTTTATTTAAGGAAAAGTATTAGAAATAAAGGGGTGAGAATCTTGCACATCCTCCATGAAGAAACTTGACACAATATTTAATCATCAATAACTAAGTTATTTTTTTGCTCAAATAAATGTTATGATCAACATTATTACTTTGCATATTGACGTTAAAGCGCTTCACTTTTCAAAAAGTAAAAGCAATGGCATATATTTCCTAAATGTTCCATTTTTAAATTATTTTATCGTATGTGCAGTCAAAAAGATGTCGATTCTTTATCTTCGAAAATAAGTTTCAATATTATTGGTTGAATACAAAATAACAAACATCGACTACACTTGAAAATACTGAGCATAAAACAACTCTTTTTTTTATTAAGATGTTAAAATATATTTATGAATCAAATTAAGAATAAATTATCAATCATCATTTCTGTATATAATATTTCTCGGTGAATTGGGGAGTGTATAGAGTCAGTGAAGCCACTTGCTGATAAGGAAGGTATTGAAATAATAATTGTGAATGATGGAAGCACTGATAATTCAGTGGAAATTATCAAGGAAAATATTGAGGGGACGAGAATCAAACTTTTAAATAAAACAAATGGAGGTTTATCTGATGCACGTAATTTTGGTGCTGCTAAGTCCTCTGGTGATTTTATTTGATTTGTAGATGGAGACGATTTTATTAAGCCGGAAAAGATAGATTTACTTTTGGATAACCTTAAAAAAGACAGGGATATTATTCATTTTAAATTTGAAAAAATTGATGATAGAACAAAGGAAATTTCTAAAAATACAGGTTGAATAAATAAGAATAATATAGATGAAAAAGAAGATAGGGATTTTTTTAAGAAAAACGGTATGGAAACTACCCCATGAACAAAAATATTTAATCGAAGAATATTCCAAAAAAATTCATGACCTTCAATTGTTCATGAGGATGAATTCTTTTTATCTAAATTATTCATGGATGATAATTTAAATATTTATTTTGTAAATGATTTTTTCTATAGATATAGAATTAATCGTGAAGGTTCAATCATTGCCCAAACAACAAATACAAAAAAACAACAACAATATATAAACAATGTCTTTGATTTTTTTGAAGGTTTAAATTATGATGATCCATATTTTATTGCTGGAATTTATATAATAAGTACTAAATTACATCTTTTAACAAAAGTTCAATATAAAAAATTCAAATCTTGAATTGGACTTGTGATTAATTCTGAGCAATTCAAAAATTATTTTAATAAAAATAAAGTTTTTAAAATAGCGAGATTGTTTTTAAAATTAAAATTATTTTGAGTATTTAAGCAAATGCTAAAACTTAAAAAATAAATAAAAAATAATGCACTTAAAAGGGTGTATTTTTTATTGGATATATAATATTTCTGAAAAAACTATTTTTGGGTTGTTTAAGGGGATGTGTGATAATGAAATGCGAGGCAAACACCTTTAAGTGGGTTATTTTTTAATTATGCATCTTTTAAATAAAAGTTAACAAACACAAAGAACGTGACTCAAATCTATTGTCATGATCGTTCTTGCAATAAAATTTATCTTATCTACGTTTATATTCCTTTAAATCAATTTAAATGTTCTTATAAACTCGCATTTTTTTCATAATGATTTGCTTTATATTTTGTTATTTTTTTTGATTCTGGGATAAATCATAATTGGTTATTTATAATAAATAATTGTTATAATCTTTTTATGTCTAATTCCAATATAAAAAAAAGCCACATTATGAAAGAGGAGTATAAAAAAAGGAACAAAACTTTAGTTATCGGTGTTCTTGCTAATGTTTCAACATCTATAATAGGTTTTATATTTTTAAAATTCTTTATTACTCATGTCGGTACTGAAATTAATGGTCAAAAAGAACTGATATTATCGATACTTTCATATTTTTCACTTGTTGACGGAGGGATAATTGTAGGGGTAATTTCCCGTTTGTATATCCCTATAAAAAATGAAGATTGAAAAGAAGTCACCAAAATAGTTAATTCTCTTGAAAAATTATTAAGAAAAGCTGGGATAATTTATTTTGTTATTGGTTTAATTGCGGCCGTTGCTTTTGCAACGATTCAAGAAAAGTCACTCGATATCAAAACATTATTTCTATTCCTTTTATTTTTTATACATGTAATACCAACAACAATAAATTATCTTTTTTTTGCAAAATATCAATGCTTAATTGAAGCTGATAACAAAAAATATATAATTACTTTTTGAACTGTTGCCTTTAAGGTACTTATATATGCGCTAGGGATTTTAGCCTTACACTTTATGCCCATAGTTACAACCACGGAAACTATTACTATTGCCGGAGAGAAAGTTCAATCTAAGGTGACTACAATAAATCCCAATAGTTTTTATATTATATTGTTGGTATTTATAGTAAATATGGCATCTGTGATGGCGAATATAATTATTTATATAAAAGAAAGTGATTATTATAAAAAGCATTTGATAAAAGGATTTAATGAAAGAACTAAATTAAATTCTTTAGTTATTTATACATTGGTATTCAAAATATCTTCAATGATTGTTTTTAGTACGGATACTATAACCCTTTCCATTATGTCGAAAGACGTTTCAAAGGCCACATTAATGATTACTATTTATGCTTTATATAATACACTTTCTTCCGTCATTAGATCTATATACGCCACAATTTTTTATAGTTCTTCTGGTTTGATAGGGAGGAATATAAATAAAAAAGATATAAATAAAATCATGGCTAAAATATATCGAAATTCCTTGTTATGCTCAGTAAGTATATTATTGATTATAGTAACCGTTGTCCCAATTGTGATAGATATGTTCTTCCCTGGTAGTAATTATTTTTTCCCAAAAATAGCAATTCTTTTTGGGGTTATTAACTTATTTTATATTTGTACCACCCCTTCTGAAATGTTGATCAGATCAAATGCTCATTTCAAACAAACATGGTGAATAGTATTTGTCGAAGCAATAATCAATATTTCGCTATCAATGTTATTAATCTATTTTATAGGTATATACGGAGTATTAATAGGGACAATACTATCAATGATGTTTAAATTCTTTGCAATGGAAATATATAATAAAAAGATTTGATCATTACATTTTACAAAAATGATTAATATCAAAATATTTTTTAGGATAAGCTTCACAATAATTTTAATTGTGTTGGCATACTTATGGATGATTTTTGAATATAAACGTGGTTTTAGCACTGACATATGAAATTCTTGATTTAACCCTGTTCAATTAGGGATATTAGGTATAGCATCACTCTTGTTTATGGAACCAATAATCTCATTTGTATTTCCTAATGCTATAAACAAAATAAAAAACAAAAATAAAAAACAAAATAAAAATAATGAAAAATAATAAAACATTGTGTCACTCACAATGTTTTATTATTGGGCATAAGTTGATGTATTTTTAGGGAATTAAATTTGCGAGACTATAATGAGATGAAGCGCGTTGCAAGATTACGGCATCTATCAAACTATTGTTTATAACTAAAATAAAGCTAAATAAGTTTAATTTTAGAAGTGTGGATTATTGCAGTTTATCCATCCATGGAGAGATAATTATTTAAAATTAATTTATGATTTCGAGCAAATTTGCCAGTATATAGATACATATTACTTAATAAACATGTTAACACCTAAAATAAATCATTGCCTCCTCTCACTATAACAATGTAAGTTTTATAGTCTTCAATGAAGTGAAAAATATAGTGTGAACAAGGTTACTACAAAGTTGAACAAAATAGCAGTAGGTGCATAAACAACAAAGGTTCAAGTTTATTTTTTAGACTATTTTATAATTTGTATAACATTCTTTTCATTTGTATTTTTAATATGAGAAGCTTTTTTAAGAAATGCACTTCAGTCTTCCTGATATAAAAAAACAAATTCTAAGTAGAATTTGTTTTATGATTTAAGACTCCTCGTCTATATTTTTTTATTTTTTTCGTAAATATTCATCGTTTCATCTTCTTTGTTTAAGTGGTAGTACTTCTTAAAGAAAGTACTCTTTTTGATCATTGATATATATGTTTTATTTGAAATGAATAATTTATTAGCATCCAGCACATACTCTGTAAATAATTTTTCATTATCAAGGACTCTATCAAGTGAATAATATCAATAATACGCTTGTTGTTTTCTACCACTGCTGATAACTCATTGTGCATTATCGTACATATTGCCATAAAAGAATCATTCTCTACCCACAACTTTCAACCCATGTTTATTAGGCACAAACAAAGGATCAATTATTGAATTTACATTTTTGAGATTGAATGTCGCTAAGTCGGAATAAATTTTGTCATTAGAATTAGTATTATTTTCTATAAAACTTATCTGCTTATTGGACATAAATTCGTAGTTTGTACTGATGTTTGGATTAAAATTAAACATATCTTTTTTATGATCTAATTTAAATGCTGTTGGAACAAAAATAATAGGTATCAACGCAACAATTGAAAGGTTGATGATTTGAGTAATTTTATTGCTATTAAATTTCGTGTTAAACTTATCGAAAAATGGTATTAATGATAAAAATAAAATCATTGGAGAACTTCAAATTATAGGTGTTGATATTCTAGCTGAAACATAGCTCGGTATTTTTTTAAAATTAAAATTAAAATATAATTCATATAAAGTAGCACTAATCATTAATGAAATGAATAAAGGTATCAAAATATTTTTATTTTCACCAGGGTGACAAATTAGGAGTAGACCAGAAATAAATAAGATAATAACAAAGAATACAAAGACATTTTTATTATCACTATGAATTATAGCTGTCATTATAGGGACTGAACTTACCTTGATAAAGAAAAACAGAAAACCTAATACAAATATAAGCATAATTGCAAAAAAGGAGATTTTAAATCATTTATTGCTAGAATACTTAATGCTTTTAATTTTATCTAACGGGATATTGCGAACTTCCAACTCAGGTATGAATCTTCAAGTTAAAATAATTGCAGGTGAGAAAAATAAAATTAATTTTAAATATTCAGATTGATTTAAAAACACTATTAAACCTATGGATAAAAAGATGGTTATTGTTGATGCAAACAATAAACTATCCCTTAAATTTCATTTTTCTTTAATTAAAAATAAAACAATTGCAATTGGAGACAGAAGTAGTATTGAAGTTGAAAAAGAAAGTAATGCAATCATGGAAGTGAGACAAACTTTAATATCATCAAAGAAAACAATGAATATAAAAATCATTAGTGTCATAACTGTTCAATTTACCGAAGAAGAACCTTGGTTCATAGTGAACGATGCAATTATTGGCATTAAAATTAAAATGGAGAATTTCGGAAAAAAGTTTTTAAAAGCTATTTTTTCATATATTTTCATTATGATCAATGAATATATATAAATGTGGAGCAATTCACTGAAAATATTGGCAAACTGTCCTTTGTTGTGGAACATAGCTAAAAATCAAAAAAACGTTTGAGAACTATAACTTCTTTGACTTTTTATGTAATTAAAATTATTGGAAGAAATATCGTTTGCAAATTTTATTTGGAATAACGAGTCTGAAGTTTGGTGTTTAAATCAAATTCTAATAATAAACATAATACTTATTGTTAGGATTGTTAAAAGTAATTTATGAAAAATATCTTTTGAATTATTTTGCTTATTTTTTGTTCTGAATATAACTAAACCAATATTTATCAAACCTATTATAGATATAGAGATCCAGATAATAATTTCTAAATAAATAAAAGGGATGTGGAACAACGTTAGTAAATTAATGATAATAAAAAAGTAAGCAATTATAGACATAACTCAAAGAAAATGTTTTTCTTTTGAAATGGCGAAAGGTGATATTAATATAAATAAACAAAACATAAATAAAATGATTGTTAACATTTTCCCTCTTTCTTTCTCAAAAAATAAATCGAGAATTCAATTGCACTAATTTTAGTAATGGTGTTTTAATTAAACACTAATTCTAAAAACATAATAAAGAATTATTTCGGCAATAGCTTGCGGTGATTATTAACACAATTATAATATATATTTGCTATTCAATAACACATATAATAAAAAATGGAATAATGTTATCAATAAGATAAAACTTGAAAAGTTTTGAAATATCTTAAAATATTGAGCTTTAACTCATAAGACCAACTAATGCATTTTTTTAAAAGCGGAATACTCTTAAATCTTTTCTAGAAAATCAGCGAAATAATTGGTGCATTATTGATGTGCCTCCATGTTTATAAGTTTTTAATAATAAAATGAAATATCTTTTATAATATAAAAAAGTGAACAGAAATATAAGAACCTCCATATTGTACAAAGAAGGGATTAATTTTTATAATGCATCACTTAAATAGGAGGTTATGATGAAAGTATTATTTATAAATAGCAAACACTTAAATGCTCCAGGAGGTGCAGAAAGGTTTGCGAAAGTGACTATGGACGTCCTTGGGGATGAGCATGAATATTCTGAGATATTTGAAATAGATGATTTAAAAGTAAAGAAAAATAAGGATATAACTTCTATATTGATTAAAAATAAGAGGAATGATTTTTTGAATAGGGTGGATATAATTTTTAGTTCTCTTTTCACTTCTTCAAAAAAGAGGAAGATAAATAGAAAAATAAATGAGTACAATCCAGATGTGATAATTGTTAATAATGGGATAACTTCGGGATGTTCCTATATTTCAAAAAAGAATTTGAAAAAAAGAAAGGTTTTTATAATCCAACACACTGATATCAATGTAACTGTTGGGGTAGGTTCTTTTATAAAGAAAACTTTGTTTAAATTAGTGACTTTAAAAAGCAAATATGTCAATTGAGTTGCATTTTCAAATAAAAGTTTATCAGAATCCGAGAAACACTTTAAATTCAAGCAAGGGCACTCACTGCCTTTATTCTCTAAAAAAAACCATGCTAAAAAAACGAGACCAACGGATGTTATATTCGTGGGGAGGCTATCGCAAGAGAAGAATATACCACTTTTAAATGAGGTTTTTTCAAAAATTCCCGAATTAAAAAAAGTTATAATCGGGCGAGGGGAACAAGCTAAATATATTGATTTAAAAATGGAAAATTTAAAATATTATGATTTTCTAGAAAACGAAAAGACTGTTAATGAAATAAGCAAAAGTAAGATGTTATTTTCTTGTTCTGATTTTGAAGGTTTTTCTTATGTGGCTGTGGAAGCTATAAATAACGGTGTACCAATAATGATTAAAGATAATTTCTTAGAAGCTGAAACACTTTCCGGTAAGGGAAAAAGGGGTTTTTGCTATAAAGGTAATGATCCGATTGAAATTTCAAATCTTATAAAATCTAACATAAATTTCTTTAAAGAAAAAGAGTATGTAGAACATATAAAAAGATTTGAAGAGTTCTCAAGCCAAAAGTGTAAAGAAAAAATAAAAAAAATATTCACCACTTAAGGGTGAATATTATTTTGTTTTTCCAACTAAATTAGTTTTAATTAATGTTTTTGTATTACCGCAATATCTCCCGTCATATTTGGCGGTTTTAATACTTTTGTTTCAAGTATCTCCATAAATCTCTAAAATATAATCCAACTCATTTTTAGGGAGTCTAACTTCAAAACCATACTTAATACTATTTCCTGGATCAACAATAGGTATTTTTCTCATATAGATACCATCATCAAAAAAATGTAAAGTTTCTTCATAACCATCATTCAAATCAGCTATGAAGAATTCTACAGGTGCTTCTCCCTTGAACATATACTTATCAATAACAACTTTGTCATCAACGGTATATTCATGTCAAGGTGTTAAACTCAATTTGTCTATAATTTTTTTGAAGGATTCACTTTCATAGAATTCTCTAGAAATTATAAAATCTAAATCTTGCATTTTACACTCTTTATCTCTATATAATCTTAAAACAGTTCCAAAACCCAAATATGCATAATGACCACTCATTAGTTTGTTTGTAATGTTTAAAATTTCATTTCTATGCTTATCTGAGGCTTTGTCATATTTTCTACCTTTTAAAAACCTTCAACCTCAAAACTTTATTTTTGTTACTATTTTTTTCATATGATTATTATATAATAATAAAATAAAATGCAACATATTAAAGGAAAATACTTATGCTTGTTTAGAGGTGTGGATGTTTAATATGTTAAGTACACACTACTTCATTATTAAATAATAATATTATAGTGATAACGCATTTTTATTGGGTTTTTTATGAGAAATTAATGTCTTTAATTTTGGTCATTATTTATCAAAACACTCAAATAAGTTAAGCGTATCCGGAGGTTAATTATTGATTTGTTGTAAGTTTAATTTAAAACTTCTAAATACAAAATTTCTTTTGTAAAGTGTGAAAAATTATTATTTTCTTAAATTGTCTCCCATGTTTTAGGGTGAAATTCTACGTATTGATATGAAAGATGCAAAATGAGTATTCTTCATATTTCAAAAAATGAATTAACGAGATAACAATAAAATAAATATGCATAAACGGGAAGTTGCCTACTTTTATTTTTGCTTTATAATGAGTTTATGAAAAAAATATTTATAATAGGTGGTTCTTCTGGAATTGGCGAAGAAATTATCAAACAATTTTCAGGTGCTGAAATTTGAAATTTTTCTCGTAACACCTCATTGATAGCTCAAAAGAATGTGGAGTTTGATTTAATGGAGGATCTAGCTTATGAGAAATTTTCGAATATTGTCTTTGAAGAAAAGCCGAATATATTAATATTTAATGCAGGTATTGGTGATTTTTCTTTTATTGGAGGCAAATCCGATAAAGTGCAAAGGTTATTTCAAGTCAATGTATTAACATACATAAAGATTTTTGAAGCAATAGTTGCATACTTAAAAGAAAATAAGATTGGGGTATTGGTTACAACCTCCACGGCAGCTTATATCAATGGTGCGGGTGAGGCTATTTACAATTCAACGAAGCATGCATTAAGCGCTTATATTAAATCATTATCAACTGAATTAAAGAATGAAAAATCTGAAACACATATAACCGAATTTGTGATGCATGCAACAAATTCAACGAGAATGACTAAAGTTAAGGCCACCACAGAAGAAAAAAAATATTTGGAAGAAGTTATAGCAAAATTATTAATCGCTTTTAAAAACAAACACCAACAATTCATCCCAAGGTATCACGAAACATATAGGAAAGTTTTTGAATTTTATAATCAAGATCCGATTGAGCAAGGGATACAATCTTTGGAATACAAAAGAAAAAAAGGAGAAAAATAATGGAAAAATACATTTTATTGCTATCTGGGGGTGTTGGAACGAGGTACGAGGCGAATGAACCAAAACAATATACTAAATCTGAAAATGGGGAATATTATATTGCAGATTCAATAAAACCTTTTATCCAATCTCAATATAAGTTTTCGGCAGTAGTTGTGGTCTGTCAAATGGAATATCAAAAACTAATAGAAACTATTTTCAAAAATATTTCCTTGGAACTCCCTATTATTTTTGCCAATAACGGTAGAACTAGGCAAGAATCGATAAATAATGGAATTGATAAAATTAATGATCTTAACAAGGGCAAAATAGCCCAAGTATTTATTCAAGAAGCTGTGAGGCCCTTTGTTCCGGTGGAGTTGGTAGATAATCTTGTAGAAGTTAACCAAAAATATGGTTCGGTTTCAGCGGCAATAAACCCTTTTGTCTTATATTCTAAATTTAACATTGAAACAAATGAAGCGTATGAGTTAATGGATAAGTCGGGAATGATTGAGTTGCAATTACCGAAGCGCTATGATCTTCAAAAATATAATAAATATAGAAATAACCACGGTGGAAATCACTTGGATTTATTGGATGAATCCGTTTATTTTATCGAAAATCAAGAAATGACACATTGTATTAAGGGTTCTTTTGAAAATATCAAAATAACTAGACCTGTTCATAGGTGGATTGCAGAAGCTATAAATAAATATAAGAAAAAAACAAACGAAGACAATAAATAAAAAAAGTTGCATTCGAAATAAAAGTGAAAAAATAAAGCAACTTTTTTAAACTTTTGCTTCGGCAGGTTTTTTTATTTTACTTTACGTCCTTTCTTCTTTAGGTGTTTCAACACAAAAAGAACTCTTTTCTTGAGAGATATTTTCTCCTCGCTTTCAAGATTACAATTTTATATGTTGGAATAAATAATTTTTTGAAGAACTTTTAAGTTAATGCGGAATATTGATAAGATAATATCAGACAGAGAGATCTATTAATATATTTTATAAACGCAGCTCAACTAATCATGAATGTAAAAATAAGGATATTGGATAATGTTTTTTTGCGGAAGACATCAACAAAAAGCGAGCAAAATATATTTTATCAAATGCAAAAGTATTGATAAATTAGACGTTTTAAAACGTTATATTTATGATTAGGATATTCTCTAAATGGTCAACATTAAATAAACAAAATTAATAACAAATAATTATGGGATACATAATGTGTAGCAAAAAAGGATAAACTAGGTTGAGATTAACATAATTTAAACTGCAGTTTATTTGTTTATATTTACCCCCTCTTTTTATGAGTGTGAAATTTATTTTCTTGGTTTATAGTGTATAATTTTTTTATGAAAAAACTAACTATCATAATAGCTTTATATAATAAAGAAAAATTTATAGAAGAATGTCTAGATTCATTAATGAAACAGGAAACTAACTATAAATACGATGTAATTATAGTTGATGATGGGTCTACCGACAATTCTTTTAAGCTTGCTAATAATAAAATTAAGGGTATGAAAAATTTCAAAATTATCTCTCAAAAAAATCAAAGACAAGGTGCTGCAAGAAATAAAGGTATTAAAAATTCACAAACAGATTTTGTGGTTTTTATAGATGCTGATGATGTTGTTTATCCGCATTTTGTTGAACAAATTTCTAATGCCATAGTTGAAACTAATAAAGATATTATTAGGTATAAATTCGATTATCTTGACGATCACACAAAACAAGTTAAAAAGGTTCGTTTTCCCATGAGTTTATATTTTAGGATTGCTTATGGGGTTATGTATGCCATTAATATTAAAAAATATCCGGATTTTAAATTTGTGGAAAAAGTAAAAGTAGAAGATATGTATACGTTTTTTAGTTTTTTTAATAATTCTTTGCCTGAGTTCCATTTAATAAAAACTCCAGTGTATAAATATAGGGTAAATATTGAGGGTGCTCAAGATTCAACTTGTATTAATGAAGAATACTTAAAAGATCTTAAAGTTGCTTTGGAATTTTATAAAAAATCTAAAAATAAAAATATTTTATATAGACTGGATTATTGACGTAAAGTTTATTTACTTAAAAAATATCTTAAAGCTATAAAAAAATAAAATTTATAGTTTGAAAAGTACTGGTTATCATTGGTGCTTTTTTTATAACCTATTGTATTGTGTTGATTACTAGAATAAAGTTTTTCCCTTTCTTTTTAAACTTTATAATCACTTTTATTATTTACATATATTTCAACTATTCTTAAATTCATTTTAAAGAAGACTTATTGATGGAAATGCTTAGCAATGTTGTTTTCTTAATATTTTATTCCTGAATAAAATAAGATAAAATGATTTAATTATTTTCTTATAGCCCATGCCACAAAATGACTAAAAGTTTCTTTATAATATTTAATGCTAAAAATATAATATAATATTTCTATGATTAAATTTAAACCAAGATTTGAGAAATTAGTTGAAGCTAATTTACCAAATGCAAAAGAATTAGCTAAACAATATGGTTTCGACTACATTATTAAGCTAAATTATAATGAAAATAAATTCGGAGCAACTCCAAAGATTAAAGGATCTTTGAAAATTAACTCTTCAAATATTTACCCTGAATATAAAACACCAATACTAAATGGAAAATTAGCCGACATCTTTAAAATGAAAGAGGATAATTTCTATGTATCTAATGGATCAGATTCCATATTAGATTTAATACCAACATTATTCGCCTCAGCAACAATGAAACAAAACATAATAGTTCCTGAATTAACTTATGGGCGTATTGCATTGACTGCAACAATTAATGATGTTGATCTTATTAAGATTCCTATGAAGAACTACGAGATTGATCTCGGAGCTACTTTAGATGCTATCAATGAAAATACTGCAATTGTATATTTAGTTAACCCTAATATGCCAACTGGTACAGTTATTGAAGAAGAAGCTTTAAAAGAGTTCATAAGAAAAGTCCCTTCTGATGTGTTGGTTGTAATTGATAATGCCTATTCTGAATATGCTTTTGGAATTGAAAAAGCATTCACTTTAGATAAAGAAATAGTAGAAGAATTTGATAATGTAATTATTACTCATACCCTTTCTAAATTATTTGGTCTTGCTTCATTTAGAATTGGTTACCTTGTATCTAATCCAAGAATTGTAGATCTATTCAGGAGGGCTGCTCAATACCTACCCGTGAATAAATACTCATTACAAGTTGCTAGGGTAGCTATGGATGATTTACCATACTATGATGATGTTATTGAAAAAACAAGGGTGGAAAAAGACTATTTAATGAAAGAGTTTGATGAAATGGAGTTAACTTACATCAAATCTCATGGTAACTTTATTTTTATTGAAACCATCAATGAAAAATTCACTAATTCTGAACTTAGAGAACACATATTAAAAACAGAAGGTGTTGTCATTCGTAACGTTAGAAAAATAGGTCTAAGATTAACTGTGGGTACACACGAAGAAAATGTTAAAGTTATAAGAGCTATGAAGGGGTTTGTAAATGATAAAAGTAGATAATGCTGTTATTTTAGCTGCTGGTAGAGGGAGTAGATTAAAACATCTAACGAGTGAAACACCCAAACCATTATTAGCACCGAGAGGCATCCCTTTTATTGAAGATATTATCCTTAAATTAAAAGAAAAACAAATAAATGAAATTTATGTTGTAGTTGGTTATTTAGGTGAAAAATTTAATTACCTTGAAGAAAAGTTTGGTGTAAAAATAATTAGAAACACTGAATGGAATAATGGTAACAATGTCACATCGATAAATGCCGTGAAAGATTGCCTATCTAATACATTGGTATTAAATGGAGATATTATTTTAAAAGGAAATCCAATTCAAAATGAATACGAATCTTCACTAACTTATGTTGAAAGCAACTCAAATATCGACGAATGAATAGTTGAGTTAAATAAAGAGGGTAACGTCGAAGGTTTTATCAAAGAAGGTCTAGGTAAAACAGGTCTTTATCAAAGAGAAATTATTTTTATCACTGAACCATTAGTAAAAGTAATGAAGGAAAATCTTGCAACTTTCGATATGGAAGAATACCAAGAATATCTAATGATTGATTCAGCTAAACAAGCAAAAATTCCTTTTAAAACTTTTGAAGTTGGTGAAAGAACTATTTTTGACCTTGATACAGTTGAAGAATTTGAAGAGTATGCAAATAGTAAGTAATTACTATTTTTTTATATTCAATGTATAATTATATAAATAATAAGAAGGGGTATATATGGCAACAATCATAATATTTTCATTATTAACATTCATATGACCCGTAATAATGACTATTACTTTGGGTAAGAAAAAAATAATTCAATATATAGTTGGGGTATTTATAACTTTCTTTTTAGTGATCAATACATCAGAGAGCTTACTAAGAAATTCAATTGGTAATGGGTATTCATTACCTGCGCTATTCTCAATATTAATTATAATTTCATTAATTCCAATGTTTTATTTTGGATATAAAAGGAAGTGTTGAACTAAACAAAATCTAAAGGAATCATTCGGTTGATTGTGAACTCTTTATTTAATTATCCTTAGCGCAACAATTATAAGATTATTTATTAATCATATTAATTCTGACACTATTGCTTATGCTAGGAACTCTATTTACATTAGAGAAGGGACTTTAGGTCAACATGGATTAGAGTTTTGATATAAAACTCCAACATATTATCATGTTGCAGCTTTAATTGATAATCCTGTTGATTTCTTTACTATTTATGGTGAAGTATTGCAAGTGATTTTATTTTCAATAGCATTAAACCTCATTGTAAGAAACATCCCTAATAAAACAGGTGTTGTGCTGGCATTTGTTTCTGTTCTAGTTGGTATGGCATCAGTTTATGCGTTATCACTGAAAACTTCAGGAATGAACTGAACTGCGGTATCAATAGCGCTGTTGTTTATATTAGCTTCTCGTAAGAATATTGTTTTACTTCTTTTGATTCCATTTTCAATGTCAGTATTCTCGTTCTCACCGATGCTTATACTTCCACTATCAGTTATATTCATTATCATCTTGAAAAGATGAACATTAAAAGAATTAATTTTTTCAATAATGATTTTAGGTTCATTAGGAATTTTCATGGTTATGAATATGATGAATGTTAATTACAAGTTATTCACTATATTTACAGTTATGTTCTTTTCAAATGTTGCCGTATATTTCATTTTGAAAAAAGATATTCTCATTAAAGTTCCAAACAAAGAAATTGAAAATCCTCTTTATAGAACGAAACTTACAAAGTTAAAAAAATTCTCAGAGTGAAAACATTTCCAAAGATCGCTTTACATATTCGCAGTTTCGCTATTCCTTTTTTCAGAATTAATAATGATTTTATACATTGTTGATGTATTGCACTTTGCCAAGATAGTTGGCGCGAAGGAAACAACATTAATGTTGAGTATTCCAATAGCAATATTTATATTTGGAATAGATGCTATACGAAATAAAAAACTCTCATATCAATTTGGGTGAACAATTGCAATGGTATTCGTTATGGTGTTGTATGCAATAGTTCAATTAGTTCCTGGAGTATTGCCTTACTTAGTGGATAGGGTTTCACTCCCTTATTCAATGGCTATAATATTAGTTTGTTTATTAAGGGTTGTTGAAATGGAGAAAAAGAAAGCTGTTGAATCAATATTCATGATTGGTTCTGCTACCACATTATCAATTTGTAATGTAGCAATGATAACTGGTGCATTAATGCCTTCAACAATATACTCTCCACCTTCTACAAATGTAGAAATGAACTATAGGTTTGTAACGAAGCAAGAAAGAAAAGACATTCTTGATAATATGCAAAAACACGATGTTATCTATTCAGATATAGCAATTTCAACAATTAGAGAAGTTTGAGATGAGCATGCATTCTTTGATAATAGTATGAGAAAAATGTTCTTCCCAGAAATGAGAGATAGACTAGCTGGAATTAGCGAGAAAAACTGGAATTCAATACTTGTTTATAATTCTAAGTATGTTAAAAATCCAAAATACTGAGATTTTGAAAAAGATGACTTAAATGAAGCTGGAGAAATCGAGTTTAAGAAAGATGTAGAAAACAAGATTTTGGTTAAAAAAGAAATCGAATATTATGCTCTTGCAAATTCAATTGATATTCTTAAATACGGAGAAACTTCATCAATCCTCAAAGATACTGGGGTTGATAAAAATAATACTTGATGAGATATTTGAGATAAACAACATATTTCTAATAAGAATAAAGACTCTAAAAATATAAATGTATTTATGTTTAGGAGAAAAAAATATGCTGACTTAGTAGCCGAACATTATAAAAACAAATATAAAATTGAAAGAAAAACTACTGGTAGCATGTATATAGTTAGATTAAAATAAAGCACTTTGGTGTTTTTTTTATTTCTAATGTGAAACATTTTAAGCAGATATGTAATATAATTATTCTATGCTAAAAAATAATTGAGTGAAATGACGAAAAACCAAAAGAGTATTATGCACTTTCAATATTCTTTTTTATCAATTATTTAAACTGTTTAGATTAAAGAAAAAATATATTGTATTTCAATCTTTCCTAAATAATAATTGAGGAACTTATGAAGAAGCTGTTTTTGAAGAAGTTTATAAAAGATACAACAAAACTCATGAAATAATCTGGATTTCAGGAGTTATCCCTGAAAAACATGGGGATAAAAATATTGTGTTTATCAATCCGTGATCTATAAAAGCCCCTAAAGTAATAGCTAAAGCTAAATACTTTATTTCGGGAACATATACCAAAATGCCTTTCCTTTCTAAAAAAACAAAAGTATTTTATTTAAATCATGGTTACAGTGTTAAAACTATGGGTCTTGATTGAGTTAATGAAGCTAAAGGACTTAAAAGAATTATTCGAAAATTAGCTGCAAACAATCAAAACAAACAAATTGATATTTGTTTTGCTCATGATGAATATGATGCATTGGCTTATAAAAGAGTTTTTAACCACAATGGTAAAAAGGAAACTAAATTCTTAAGTAATGGATTCCCGCATCTAAACAAATATGAAAAAGGTGAAGCTTTATTATTCTTACCTTCTTGACATGAAAAATCTGAAGTTGTTTTCCCTAATGTGAAAATGAAGAATAAATTTGTTTCGCCACATCCGAGAACAAAAAATATAAATGTTCCAGATGGTTGAACAGTTGTAACTCCAGAAGAAAGACGTCAATTAAAAATTAAGTATGTTATTTCCGATAATTCAGCTGCACCTGTTGAGTATATAAAATCAGGTATACAGGTTTATTGAATGGATGGTAAGTATGATAGGGATATCTGTCAAGATTTCCGTAAAGAATATAAAGATCTAGTAATTAATCTAGAAAACTTCAAACCGCTTTCTGAAGTTAAATATAAAAAAGTTGTTAAACAAATATTGGATGCTCCATATGGAGAAGAATCTACAAAAATAACTGTTGACAAAATGAATATAGAATAAACCTCCAATGTTGGTGGTTTTTTTAATATGTTGATATAATTAATCTATGTCTTCTAAACAACAAACTTTAAAATTGGATAAAGAGATCCATACAGAAAGAAAGCACAGAAATCTAAATATAGTTTCTGGTTTAGCTGCAACACTTATAACGGCCGTATTAGCCTTTGTATTTACCTTTTTCTTAATTAATCACATAGGTACAACTATAAATGGTAAACAAAAATTGATTTTAACTATTGTATCGTACTTTTCATTGGCTGAAGGTGGTATGACTATAGGTATCGCTTCAAAACTCTATAAACCACTTAGAAATGGTGATCATGAGGAAGTTACTCGAATATATAATGGTATGAAAAAAATGTATAAGATAATTGGTGTATTTTATATTGTTATTGGGATAGTTGGAGCAACAGCATTTTCATTAGTTTCCAGTGGAGTGAATGATTCTTCAAAAACATTATTTGTATTTGCCTTATTCATGATTAACGTTATTCCTGGTTTTTTAGATTATTTCTTTTTAGCTAGATATGTAACTTTACTTCAAGCTGACAATAAGAGTTTCTTGATAAATATGTCGTTAGCGCTATTTAAGATACTTTCTTATACAACTGCTATATGTATTGTTGTATTTGTATTTAAGGAAAAGGATTTAATAACTAATACACATGATATTAAAGGTATTCATGAAACACACACTGTTTCATCAACAACATTACCAATAAATAGAAAAGCTGTTTTAGCATTAGTTGCAATAGGTATTGTTGAATTTGCAAATATTATTGTTTATGCAGGTGTTTATATTTTAAAGAGACACTACTTTCATACTATGTTGGTTAAAGAAGTGAAGGAAGTTGAAAAAATACATGCGATAATGCTTTATACATTCATTTATAAATTATCAACTATGGTTGTATTTTCAACTGATGCAATAACACTTTCCTTCGCATCACATGATCAATCTAAATCTTTCTTACTATTAACTCTTTACAGTTTATATAGTTCTGTGGTTTCGATATTTAAAAATATATTTGTAGCTATGTTGGATAATACACGTAGTTTTGTTGGGAGAAACATGAACTCTCAGAAACATAAAGATAAAATTATTAGAGATTTATATGGAACTTCAATACTATTTGCATGTGTTATCTTTATTTCTATTACGGTGATATCGCCAATTGCGATCGACCTTGTATTTACTAAGAATAATTACTTTATGCCATCTATCTCGTTATTGTTGGCTGCTACGATGTTCCTTTACCTATTGTCAACTCCTTCAAGGATTATTGTTGAAGCTAAAGGTGATTTTAAGGGTACTTGAAAAATAATTGCTATAGAAGCAGTTATCAACCTTGCAATTTCTATAGGTCTAGTATTTAAATTTACTATTTACGGGGTAATTATTGCCACAATTATTTCTATGACGTTTAAGCTTATTGCATTTGAAATATATGCATACAAAAAATGAGGCTTTACATTGTTTACCAAAGCAAATTCAAGATGACTATTAATGATACTGTTTACCATTGCATTTGTTTCTGTGTCGCAATGATGATTAATAACACATTACGAAAGAGGGTTTGACTTCACGAATGGTTGAATGAAAACTTGATTAAACCCGATGCAATTATTTATGATTGGTGTTACTGGGTTAATTTCGATATGATCGATGTGATTCATATTATTTAAAAAAGATAAAACTAAGGAGAAAGAAAATGAAACCAATTCACAAGAAACTATATAAATATTTAGATACTATTAGAGATTTTTATGAAGAGAGAGGTTTAAAGTTAACTGCAACAGCAGGAACACTCTTAGGAGCTATTAGAGATAAGGGTATTATCGAATGAGATGATGATATAGATCTTCAAATCACCGAAAGAGATGCTAAAAAATTCCTTGAAATAACAGAAGAATTTGAGAAAAAAGTTGGATGAAACTGTTACTGACACGAACCAATTAATGGTTATAAATTTTTAGACAAAAAAGGAAATGAAATTCCAGTTGACATCTTTGTTCTTAGGCCAACCATTAAAAAGATAAGTTTATTTAAGAAAATAAAGATAAATCTTATTCTAATTAAAATCATTAAAATGTCAAGCGTTAAATGTTTCAGAAATAAGAAACATAAAATTATCACAAGAATAGCAAAACCAATTGCACATATGTTGATTTGAGGTAAGAAAACATATTCTGATGTTGAAAAACTTATGAGAGATGAATACTCAGAATTATATGCAGAATTATCTTCTCCAATAGTGAGAGGGAAAACATTGATTGACTTGAAAGATACAAAAGAAGTAATAGAAGTTCCGTTTGGAGAAACAAAAATGTATGTTTATAAGAATTTCGAGAAAAAACTTGAAAGAGAATATGGGGATTGAAGAACACCAAAAGTATGAGCAGATCATGGAAATGAATAATGCTCATTTTTTATTTTTAAATATATAATTAGACTATGAAAAAAATAGCAATATTACATTATTCACTTGGTGGAACTGGTGGACTTTCAAGAATGTCTACAACTTTAGCTAATCATTGAGCAGCTAAAGGACATGATGTTATTAGGATTGGACTTGATCAACCAGTTATCAATTCCCCTTATTCTGTTGATAAAAAAGTGGAGCAAACTACTTTAAGAAAAAATAAAGAAACAAGCACTAATAAGTTTAGTTTATCTCCGCTTTTTCTTTGAAGAGTAGCTACTACAATATTCCCTGTTGGACTAGCAACAAAAAAACGTTTAAATAAAGCGTTAGAAGATAGAGATGTAATCATAGTTCAAAATCCAATGATCTTAAAATGATTATCGAAGAAAAACAAAGAAAAAACAACTCTATATATGCATCACCAATATGGTGGTGGAGCACTTATGGGTAAATTAATAAATCTTCAAAAGCGCACAATTAACAAGAAAATTAAAAGAGTTGTTTGTTTAGATCCTAAAACGGAAAAAATATTAAATGAAAAATTTAAGGATGTTGAATTCAAATTTATTCCTAATTTCTTAAATGGAAAGATGGCTCCGCTGAATCCAAAGAGAAAAGATATTACTTTTATGGGTAGAGTTGCTTATATAAAAAATATAGATTGAATAGTTGATGCAGCTAAAGAAATAGAAGAAGATATTTATATTTATGGAAATATTGCTGATGACTATAGAAAAACTTGAGAGTCATTAGAAAAGCCAAAGAATCTAAAATACATGGGTAGAACTGATAATGCATTAGAAGTTCTTGCAAATTCTAAAATTGGTTTACATACAGGTTCAATAGAAGGTTATAGTTTATCAATGATTGAATCAGCTTGTGCCGGTAATTTATTAGTTAGTGCACCTTCGTGAGATTCTTATGATCCTAAACTTAAAGATATTATGTATATCGCTGAAAATAAAGAGGAATTTGTAGAACAACTTAAAAAAGCTATTGATGCTAATTTACCTACAAAAAAACAAGTTCAAGATATCAAAGAATATTATTCCTTTGATAAATACATAGAAATATTAGAAAGTTATATTTTTGTTTAAACAAGGTATAATTTTTTTATGCTTATTTTACTAATAATATCAACATTGTTAATGCCATTAATGGTTTCTCTATTATGAGATAAACAACATATAATATCAGTATATATAGTTTCTTTTATATCTATGTTTTTGTTCATCAATGTTACAAATTCATTCACTATTAACATTAAATTAATTACCACTATATTTTCATTAGGTTATATCACTCTATATTCTTTCTTAATATACAAGTCTATAAAGCTAAAAAAATTCAATATACAAAATTTAGTTAAAACTTTAAAATGAATAGCGCCTCTTTACATGTCTATGGCAATAATATTCTTTATTAGAATGTGATTTACAAGAATGAACACAGATGCTTTGGCTTATGCGGAAACTTCAAACTTTATTAAGCGCAATTCAAACGATAATACAGATCCAGTTTATAACTTGCCTTCATTTTATAGTTTTGCTGCAATGTTCCCAAGACCTGTCGATGTATTTTCTATAGGTGGTGATGTTATTGTTATTTCGATATTCTCAACAGCCATTTTCAAAATAATGGATGATGCAAGAAAAGAACAAGGGTTATTTTCATTGGTGGTAATAATGATAATTTCAATAACATTTGCACTTTCGCTTCCTTTTGTAACTTCTTCCGTTAACTGAGTTATTGTTTCTCTTGTGACTATTATTTTGGTCGCAATGAGGAAGAATACAAAAATGTTCTTACTTGCACCACTTGCATTTGGAATATTTTCATTCTCTTCACTATTGCTCGCTCCAATCTCATTAGTATATGTTTTTATGAAGAGAAGATTTACATTAAAAGAATTTATTGATTCAATAATTATTTCGATTATGGTTACGGTGGTCTTTGTTATGACTTTAGCAAACATGAGCGAGAAGCTTATGATTATTCCATTAATCATGTCTCCGTTGTTTTTCCTCTCATACACACCGATAATAAAAGATTCAGAGCATGATGGTTTCTTACTAAAGGTAAATAAAATAATCTTCAAAGGCAAAGAGCGTAAAGAACTATATAAAGTTACTAAAAAGTTTAAACTTATCTCCTCATTAGTATTAACAGCAATAGGTCTGTTGCTAATGATTGCAATAGCATATAAATTCGATAGAACGTCAAGTATTCAAGGGATAATCACAAAAATGGTTGTTGACCCTTATTTATGAGGTGTGCCAATGGTTATGTGAATGATCTTAGATGCACTATGAAAAAAAGAATTGACTTCTTGGATAAAAATAGGGTTGGCATTTGTGGTTATTTGTGCAGCATATTATGTATTAATTAAAATATCTCCAAGAGTACCTCGTTACATTCTTTTAAGAACAGTAGACCCCGCCGCTTCAATTGTTTTGGTTTTATTCTCACTATTCTTATATGAAACGTATCCAGCTGAGAAGTTCACTTGAAAATCGTTAGCACTAATACCAATGGTTATAACATTCCCTGCTATAACTGTATTCCATAAATCTGAGCCAAGATATTTCTCTACAAACCCTTCAACTAGTGTAGCTCAAAATTATAAATGAGTTAAAAATAATGAGTGAAAAACATTAGAAAAATACAAGGATAAAAAGGTTTATTCAGATGTTCCGGCATTTATCATGGGTATCAATGGAAAAGATAATCACTCACTAATGAATGCGAGTCAACACAGAGAATTATTCCATGGTGACCTATTCGTAACTATGTTAGGTAGAAAATGATATGTCGAACAGAACTTTGATAGTATTCAAAATAATATTGAAAATGATGGGATTTATAAATGAACAATTGAATATGCAAAAATTTATGAGAAGAAAACTAATGGAGCTAGTTGAAATAATATCGACAAAGCTGAAGTGTACGCTTTTAGACATAAAGAATATGCAGAAGACATCCTTAAACACTTTGGATGAAACAAAAAAGATCATCTTAAAATAGAAAATGGTATGTACATAATTGAAAGATAATTTAAAAGTAGTTTTGACTACTTTTTTATTCCTAATAATTTAGGCATATGCAATTTATTTTATGGGAAAATCACAGTACAGAAACCATGGAGCAACCTTAAACAAAAGAAATTTATAAAATAAAAAATTGTATTTGATTGACTTTTAAATAAAAACATATATAATAATATAAGTGTTATTGAAGGTAGTAACCGCCTAGGCTTGCCTAGGTATTCTCACCTACTTAACACGGAGCTTCGGCTCCATTTTTTTATGCAACAAAAAAACAACAAGCTAAATTGTTGTTTTACCATAATCTTCACGAAGGAATTTATTTATACCATTGATGAATTGTGGAATGAATTCTCTACCTACTTTAACATGTCCAGCTTTTTCCATAAATAGTGCTGAAGTCTTAAGTGATTTATTTTCTTGTCTTTTATTTCAAAGGTTGTGACCCATTGAAGGTGGAACGATGAAATCTTTTTCACCATGGATAATCATTAGTGGTTGTTTAACTTTATTAATTTCTTCTAGGAAATCTCTTTTACCTCAATATGTACCTGTAAGTAATCTATATAAAGGGAAAGCTTGTGGCATTGTTATTTGATGTGGTACTTTAAATTGATCTGTCATAGCTGCCAGTTCAGCTCTTGGTGATGTATAACCTGATTCTTCAATTAATCTTACATCTGTTTTTGATTCATTAATTGTTCTTTGATATTTTGTAGCAAATGAAATTGTACTTGCTGCACCATTCGAAATACCATATATAAGAAGATGTGCTGGTGAGTATTGTTTAATAACTGCTTTAAAAGCATTATTTAAGTCATCAGCCTCCTTTAGTGCATATGTTCTATGAAGGTCTCTATTAGCTCCAAAACCACGCATATCGAATGAAAGCATTTTGTATTTCTCATTATTATTGATTACATTGTTTGAACTATCAGTTGCTTTAATATTGTTATAGAAGATTTGTGCGTATCTCATTGCTGTGTAACGAGTTCCATTCAGCCCATGAACGAATAATACTAAGTTATCATGTTTCTTAATTGGATCCGCTTTAGGAGCTCATTCATAGATGTTCGTTACATTCTCATCTATCTTAAATGTTGCTGGTGATTTTTTAGGTTCTTCACTTCATCTTGAAGCAAATGGTGCATAACCTTGTTTCTTATCTAACTCAGCTGTTGCAATTATATTTTCGCTTTTACTTTTTTCAAGTGAAGGACGCTTAATAAATATTCATAATATTGGGAATATTATAGAAGTTAATAGCATTCATAAAGAAATGATGATTGTAAGAATGAAGATTGTTAATGAAATCCCCTTAGAAACACCTTTCATTTTTTTTCAATGAAAATGTTCGAATAATATAAGACCAATTTGAAAAGGTATTAGTACAAACAGTGTTGTATAAGATATAACACCATATAAAGGAGATTTTAGAGACACTAAGATTCCAATTGTACAAATTAGAACCATTATAAATGCGGCGACATGCGCTTTATAAGAGTGTGTATTCTTTACAGGCACTGATACTATGGTTGCTAAACCAAATGTACCAGAGATAGCGAATATAATTCCACCCATGAAAGTTATAAGTCCAGCTGATATACTTCCTACCTTGCTATACACGAGACCTATTGTTAAAGCAACAGCAAATATTTCAATAAGCACTTGAAGTGTATAAAGCACTAATATTGATTTTTTGGTTGGGGCCTGAGGCTGTTTTATTTTGTTAATTTCTATTGTTTGTGTTCTTCTCATCTTCTCACCTTGACTTTCTTTATGAAATTATAATGCTTTATTATGAGTATTTAACAACAATAGAGTTATAAGAATTTAAGTTTCAAAACAACGCACCTAATTAAATGAACTTTTTTATAATATCAATCTTGTTGCCAAGTTAAAAGGTATAATAAAACTATGAATATTAAAAGACACTTTTATAACGGAAGAGAGTACTCTCTAGATACAGAACAAAAAGTATTGAAATTGCTACCAAACTTCCACGAAAAACTAAAAAATAAAAATTTATGAGGGAGATTTGGATTTAAAAAAATGGGTGGTTCATCAGTTGGTGATGTTTTAGAAACAGATCAATTTAAATCACCATTTAAAGCATTCGCTAGAATGTCTTGATTGGATATGCCGATTTTAAATAAAAAGTATATTAATGCTGGGGTTGCTGTTGAACCTAAAGTTCTTGATTTAATAAGATCACAACCAGGAGTTCAATCAGTTCAAGGTTTCGATGCTAAAGAATATAACTACGATTATTTTGCGGGTAAAGATGATATCATCGGAGGACTTCCAGATGGACTTGCTCAACCTGGTAACGTTGTTATTGAGGTTAAAACTGCTGGAGCTAAAAAACTCGAACAATGAAAACGTTTTGGTGTTCCTGAAGCTTACTTAAAACAAGCACAACTTTATACATATCTAATGGGGTTAGAAACTTACGCTATTGTTGGTACATTTTTAGAGGAAGAAGATTACGCTTTACCTGAGTTATATCCAATCCAAGAACGTAAAACAAAAACATGACCATTTAGAATTAATAGAACACAAGTAGAAGATGATATTAATACGGTTAAAACTTGATATAGAAAATATACATCTGCTGGAGTATCTCCACAATATGACGAAAGAAGAGATAAAGATCTAATCGATTTCCTACTTTGTCGTGATGAACAAGAATGAAAAGAATTGCAAGAAAAATGACTTATACAAGGAAAAATTGATATTAGCACACTATAAAAGGGTGTTGCTTTTTTTGAAAATATTTTCAGAATATTTTATTAAAATTGAATGTTAATAAATAAAAATATGTGTAATAATTAATATGCACCCGTTTTTAAAGGGGTAAATTAATTGAGGAGGTGACACTTGTCACTAAGGAAATTAAGCAGGGCTATTTCTTCTGAAATTAAATTTTCTAATACTGATTTATTAATACATGAAGTGATCATGAAAAACGCAAAGAAAGTTCACAAAATGTCAGCAACTGAAATTGCTAATTTAGTACCATGTAATCATTCGTCGGTTTCAAGGTTCATTAAAAAAGCAGGATTTATTTCATGGGTTGAATTTGTTAACTCTATTATATTTGAGCAACGTATTCTATCAAGGATATCAATAGATTCACTTCAAGAAAAAATCAACTTAGAAATAATTAATTCACAGAAAACAATAGCATCTGAAAAAAATCAAAAAGCAATGGAAGAAATTGTTGAACTATTACTAGACAAAGATAAGACCTTTATATTTTATGGTCACAGAATGTCTGGAAATATAGCTCAATATTTAACATGGAATTTTACGGCTTCAGGTTTATTTGCTACGCATACTTATTTCTTAGAGGAGTTTTTTGGACTATTGAATCCAAGAAGTATAGCAGTTATACTTTCTTGTCCAGAAGGTAAAGAAGAATGTATACGTGCAGCACAAAGAGCAAGAGCGCTAGGAGTAAAAGTTATTTCGATTAATATTGATGGTAATAAAGAAATTGAAGATTTATCACATATCAATATTTCCGTGCCTTCATTAAGTTATTTTGAAGATTATGAGTATAAAAGTTTACTTAAAAAAGAATTAATGAGGCATGTTGGAATGGTAATTTGAGAAAAATGAATAGCAGTCAAAAGCAAATAGCACGACCGTGCTATTTTTTTGGTCATCATAGCACGAAGTCCTAAAGCATAATTATATTGCAGTGAAAAACTGTTTATTTTATGAAAGGAAAATATGTCGTGAAAACAAAAGAAAGCTAAGGCGATGGCTTCTTTATCAAAACTTTCAAAAGCGTTCATGTTACCGATTGCATTACTACCGGTAGCTGGACTGTTCCTTGGTGTTGGTACAACAATAGTTGGACAATCAATGGAATATTCTGGAATTTGATGAGTTGGTCGTGTCTTAAGAACAACTGGGAATATACCATTCCAAAATCTTCCGGCGTTATTTGCTGTTTCAGTAGCTATAGCATTCACTAAGGATGCTGGGGTTGCAGGTCTAACAGCTATTATCGCATGATTGGTATTCAATATGTTCATGGCTGCATTTATGAAACACGGAGTAACCGAGTGAAGAATAATTGCAGACTTTAAATTAAATTGAAAAAGATTCCCGAATAATGGTTCATCAATAACTGGTGTTGCAAATACTGACTTCCACAACTTTGCATTCACTATGAGAAACCAAGGGTACATTCCACCATATCAAACAACTGGTGTTACAGTTGGTGGATTCGGTGCTCACCATATCGGTATGAAGGACGTTCTTGCACAAGATCTAACAGCAAGATTTGGTTCAACAATTAACCCTTCAGATATTACTGTATTTGATGCTAAATCAATTGAAAAAGCACCACTTACATACGATCTATGATTCTGAAAAGGAGCTCTTGGAGTTACACCTTCAATTGTTACTCCAGTTCTTGGAATCGGTGCCCAAACAGGTATGGGTAGCTTCGGTGGATCACTAAATACTGGTGTATTTGGTGGTATTGCAGTAGGTGCGTTAGTGGCAACTATCTACAATAAATTCTACAAAATTCAATTACCAAAATTTATTGCATTCTTTGGTGGTGTTAGAGCCGTTCCAATTATTGCATTTATCGCGGTATTACCACTATCAGCATTATTTATTATTCTATGACCAGGATTTGGTAACCTGTTAACAGAATTTGGTAAATGATCAGGAACTCTTCCATTAGGATTAGATTCATTTGTATTCGGTATAGCAAAACGTTCATTAATCCCATTCGGATTACACCACGTATTCTATGCACCACTATGATGAACATCAGCAGGGGGACAAATCTCAGACTTTATGTCAGCCAGCGATGTTAAATCAGCAACAACACTAACTGCACAAGGGGACCAATCAGGAATGATGGCCGTTCTAGCAGATGGTAAATTAAAAGTTCAAGATGTATGAGCTTCAGGACTACACATTGGTAGATTCCAATCAGGAGAATTTGCAATCATGATGTTTGCACTTCCAGCGGTTGCGATTGCTATGTGATTAACTGTTCCTAAACAAAACAGAAAAGCAGCAATGGGTATCTACTTCTCAGCTGCACTTACATCATTCTTAACTGGTATTACAGAACCACTAGAATTTACATTCTTATTTGTATCACCAGCACTATACTACTTAGTACATGTTCCTATCTTTGCATCATCATACTTATTGGCAAATGTTACAGGAATTAAGATTGGTATGACATTCTCAGGAGGAATGCTTGACTGAATTATCTTCGGTATTATCCCTTCATTGAACGGTCATGACACAAGATGATGACTTGTACCAATTGAAGGTATTGGATACGCTGTTGTTGAAGCAACACTATTCTACTTCATCATCAAATGAAAAGATATTCAATTACCAGGAAGAACAACTGGAGAATTGAAACTATATACAAAAGCAGATGTTCGTGGTAAAAATGGAGCCGTTGGCGGGGAACCAGGCGATAGCGAAGGTGTACCAGGCGGACAAAGAACATTAGACATTATTCAAGGTCTTGGTGGTATGGATAACCTTGAAAACGTTGATGCTTGTGCAACAAGATTAAGAGTTGCAGTTAAAAACCCTGAAAAAGTGCAAAGTGAAACACTTAAAGGGTTAGGTGCCGTAGCCGTAATTATAAGTGGTAACGGTACTCAATCAATATTCGGTGGAGAAGCAGATATTATTAAAACAAATATTAAAGAATATATGGAAAAAAAGGCGAATGAGACAGAAGATTCGCAAGTTAAAAAGGCGGTAGCATAATGAAATTAAAAACAATGGCAACACTAGGTTTGGCAGCCGGTACAGTCGCAGCATCAGGTGCAATATTCGTTGCGGTAGCAGAGAAAAATGCTGAGAAAAACAACGGAACTAAAATCTCTAAATTTGAGAATCTTATTGATAACATGGGGGTTCCTGTTAACTATGGGGAATCTCAATATGAATCAAGAATTGCACCATTTGCTGATTTAGGTTCATGACACGCTTTTGCTCTCCCAGATTACGAATCAAAAGGTTTCTGAGGTGGATTCACTCAACCTCTTATCGTTCGTAAAGAATATCCAAGATCAATTGGTAAATCTTTAGATATTCTTCAAGTTTCAGAATATGATATTGACAAAAAAGGAAATATCGTTGAAGATTCTGAAGTTAAAAGACCTTTTGGAACACTCCCTAAAAATAAAGTTCATATTAAGCAATACCCAGGTGGGCTGTGACAAGAATTTGAATTCGATGACTTTACAGTTCAACTAAACTTACGTTTTGTCCAAAATAAAACATCATACGTAAAATATAATATTGTTAATAAATCATCAAGTAAAAAAGCATTCAAGCTTTCTTGACACGGGGAAACATTCCCAGGTGCTAAAAATGCTATTCAAACTACAATGAATAAAAATGCAAAAGTTACTGAAAATGCATTTAAACGTAACAAATTCGGTCAAATCCTTTCAGGAAAAGGTGCAGGAAAAGCTCTTTACTATATCAAGAGTGCTTGAGCTAAAAATGATCTTTCTTCAAAAACTGGTAGCTCTAAATACATTCTTGCAGAAGGTAAAAATGGGCATGCTCCTGATACAGACCACACATGATCTGTTGCTAAAGTAAATAATTTAAATTACTTTAAGAATCATGCAGCTGAAGTGAAACTTGCTGAAGTAACTAAAACAACAACAAATGGTGTTGATAAATATACTTATAAAACTTCTACAGCAACTGCATCAGATTTAACACCTATTGCAGATGCTTCACAAGAAAAAGTGATGAAAAACACAATGACAATTAAATTTAATAAACCAAATGGTAGTGGTAACTTCCTTGGACATTCAGACGAATGACAATGAAACATGAAATTTGGTCAAGATGTTAACATCACAACTGGCGATAAAAGTTACGAAGCAACACTTAAAAAACCATTCATAGTTGGTGCTAATTCTTCAAATCACATGTATGTAGGTACTTCATTTACATTTACAGCTGAAGAAAGATTAGGGTTCAAATATGAAAAACACGGTGATAACGAAGGTGAAACTGTTGTTGGTCAAATATTTGGTAAAGGTTCTGCTGGTGAAGCATTAGAAAATGTTAAAGAAGCTGACAAACTATTCCAAAAATCAGTTGATAGATGAGAAAGATATATTAAAAACTTAATTGGGAATGATCCAAATAAAAACTTTGATTATCAAAAAGTTGCTGTTAAAGCAATGGAAACTCTAGTAAACAACTGAAGAGGTAATGCTGGTATGCTTGAACACCAAGGTGTTACTCCATCATTATCAATCCAATGATTTAATGAATTCTGATCATGAGATACTTGAAAACAAGCAACAGCCGAAGTTAACTTCGATCCTAAGCTTGCTATCGATAACGTTAAAGTTATGTACGATTATCAAGTTACTCAAGATCCAGAATCTAAAAAACTATGAAACTACTCAAAAGTTAGAGCGAAAAATGATGTTGGTATGATTCCTGACCTTGTTGCTTATGAACAAGGCGAAACAAACTGACGTGATACAAAACCTCCTCTATCAGCATGAGCGGTTAATAACGTTATTAATACAATTATGGATAAATTAGATCCAAATGATAAAGATCCTCATACAGGTAAAACATACAGAGAATTAGCTGTTAACTTCGGTAAATTCATGTATAACAGAATTGCTGCTTACCACGCATGATGATACTCAAATAGAGATGGTGATCATAATGGTGTTAATGAATACGGAGGAACTATCTTCGATGGTTCAGGTGGATGAGTAAATAACTCTAAACAAACAATTACAACAGCCGTTGCTTGAGAATCAGGAATGGATAATGCTCCTAGATTCGACTCAAACGGTTCATCACCAAAAGACCAAGATGCGAAAAACTTCGATAACGGTCTTGAATATACAATTCAAAGAAATAAAGACGGTACAGCTAATGGATATGTTATCCAACAAGAATCAGTTGACTTAAACTCATACATGTATGCAGAAAAAAGATACATGATTCAACTTGCTGAAAGACTTAAAGATATGGGTGTTAAATATAGTGAATTAGCTGGAAATGACAAAAATTCTAAAACTTACAAATACCTTGTAAAACCAGGTATTGAAGATAGACTTGCTCAAGTTCACAGTTTTGATAAAACTAAAAACATCATGAGAGGATTCGGTAAATCATTTGAAGGTGATATTAAAGCATTCAAAAATGACCTTAACTTCTTAGGTAACTATATTAATGACAAAATGTATGATAAAAAATCAGGGTTCTTCTATGATTTAAAATGAAAACTTGGAAGCAATAATAAACGTGACGAAAGTCAAGATATGTTACTTTCAAATCGTGGAGCTGGTCCAGAAGGATTTATTCCTCTATGAGCAAAAGCAGCTACATCAGATCATGCTTCAAAAGTTAGAGATTTCATAATGGATCCACAAGGATTCAACACATACATGCCATTCCCAACAGCAGCTAAAAATAATGAGAAATTTGAACCAGATCAATACTGACGTGGTCCAGTTTGATTAGATCAAGCTTACTTCGGTGTTCAAGGTCTTGAAAGAAGTGGATTCCACAACGAAGCAACATATATGGTTGATAAACTATATAGACATGCTGACGGGTTAATGGAAGGTGCTCCAATTAGAGAGAACTATAATCCTCTAACTGGTAAAGGGCTAAATGCGAAAGGTTTCTCTTGATCATCAGGAATGTATCTATTAATGTACAAAAACTTTATTCAAAGTAACGGAGGTAAATAATGAAATTGCTAAAATCTAAATCAATTAAAATTGGTCTTTTAGTAGCTGTTACAGCTGCAGTTCCAATTGTTACTACCTCATGTAATGTAGATCAAACTAGAGAACAAAAAGATATGCACCTTGATAAAAGTGATTTTGATTCAAAAGAATACTCAACAATCAAAGAAATGATTCAAACAACAGTTCAAGAATCTATGTTTAATCAATATTATGCAGATCAAGTTGTTTATAACTCATGAACTACAAAAAATGCTGCAACAGGTAACTGAGAGTATAATGGTAAACAAAAACGTTACTCAAATGTAAAAAATGTTGTTACTGAAAAGGATGCTAGAAGATTCTTCCTTGATGAAAAAGGTGGAATTGGTAACTTCGGTTCAGATTATGTTGGTTGAGCAATCAATCAAATCAGAGAAAATTCAGCGGTAACTAAAGACTTACAACTTTTACTAAATAAAATGAGTACTATTTACAATAGAACAATTGTTATTTATCCTACAAAAGTTGTTGTAAAACAAGGTGAATTTGTTAAAGGTAATAAAGCTACTGAAGGTAAATACTTACATGCAGAATTTAGAGCTGACTTACAAACACCTATGAAAAGAAGATTCATGAAAAAATTCATGACTCTAAATATAGACATTCCTATTGATGATTCATCTCTAACAGATGATCCGGCAATTGAAATGAAAAGACTTAAAGCAATTTTAAATGTTAAAGATGCTAAATCTATAACAACAACTACACAGTTAAGAAGAGTTTTAAGTGAAGCTTCGATTTTCGGAGGACAAGCAACTGTTGACAAAGCTAACCACTCTGTTGTTGCAGACGCTTCATTCAGTAAAATGTATAACCCAGCAAAAAGTGCTGATTTAATGGGTGGAATGTACCCATTAAACGCAGCAAAATCTGATCCTTATGTTCCAGAATTCACAGGTCAAGTTGATCTTAAAACTGGAAAAATAAATGATAAGAAAACAAGCATTGATAAAGAATATAACTTTGGTTATTGAGACCAAAAAGCTAATGTTGAAGCTAAGAAATTCAAAGGTTCTCAAAAGGTTTCAGAATTAACAGAATTCATTAAAAATAAAATGTTTGTTAATTCAGAACAACCAATCATCAAAGAACTATTTGGTAAAAATGGTAACTGAGATGTAAAAGTTGTTGCTCGTACATGAGCTGGTAATGAAGGTTCAAACTACTTCCTTTCAGATTGAATTGAAAATCTTGGACACAGAACAAACTACTTCTACTACTTCACAAATAAAAAAGATGCCTCACAAACTTTCTACATGAAAGCGGGAACATCGTTAGCGCATCCGAAAGAAGGTAATTAATGTCATTCCAAAGTACAAATATATGAGCCAGAGGAGCGGCAATGACATGAGATATATTATTTATAATTGTCTTATTCGCTGCATTCATGGTTCTACTATCATGTATCAAATGAACAATTAAACTGTTTAAAAAAGATGCAGAATTACCATTCGAGAAAAGTAAATTAACAATAGCTTTCTTTATAGGTTCAATCGTTGCAATACTTGCAATGACTATTGGAGAAATGTTATGAAGATATAATGCATTCTATGGTGTTTCATCATTCTATGTTGCATACTGATGACATTATCTAATATTCACAATATTTACTTATATTGTTGTATTGATTATTTGAATCTTCAAAGCACGTTTCTTAAAACTTTTCCCAGGGTACAAACAAGAAATAGTAGATTTCAAAGAAGGAACTGTTGCATTTGGTAAAGGAGTTGCTAATGGTGTTAAAAACACTCCACAATTCTTTGCTAAAAAAGCAAACTCTTTCAAAACTAAAAAACAGGAAAGAGATTTCCAAAAACAATCTAAAAAGAATGAACCAGATGAATTAGTTGCACCAATCGGTGGTAAATTAATTGAATTAGCAAAAGTTGATGATCCAGCTTTCTCACAAGGATTATTAGGTAAGGGTATTGCTATTCTTCCTAAAGCTGAAAAAGTAACTTTCTCAGCACCAGTATCGGGTAAAATAACAACTATTTTCCCTACAAACCATGCTTATGGAATTGAAACACCAAGTGGAACTTCAATTCTTGTTCACATTGGTATTGATACAGTTAAACTTGATGGTAAACATTTTGAATCATTAGTTAAACAAGGTGACTTTGTTAAAAGTGGTCAAGATATTATTAAAGCTGATTTAGCAGAAATTTCTAAATTAGAATATAATATAACAACCATGATTGTATGTACTCCTGAAACAAAAGGTGAACTACAACTTGAAAGTAAAGCAAAAACAATTGCTAAGAATATTAAATACGGGACAGTTACACTTCCTGTAGAAGAATAATTAGATAATTATTTGCTAATAAAGGAGAAAACATGAAAACACAAATGCCAGTATGATTATTCGCTATTACACTTATTATTTTCATAATAATAGGAATAGCAGGTATTGTGATGTTCTTCAAAACACAATCTTATAAAAAGAGTGTGTTATTAAGAAATGAAACATTACCACCATTAAAACAAATTAAGTTAAAGTGATATCAAAATTGAGGGCCAGTATTTGGTTTCTTGATAAGTGTTATTATGGCTCTTGGTGTAATGGCGGTAACCGGAATGTTTATCTCTTAAGTTAAATACACAATTATTCAAATATAAAAAGGTTTCTATTATATAGAGACTTTTTTATTCGCCTTTTTTTGTATAATTTTTGTATGAAAATTATTATTGGACCAGCAAAGACTTTTAATTTAGAAAACGTAGTCGAGTCTACAACACCAAGACCAAAATACATTATGACTGCAAAAGAAATCTTTCCTAAATTTAAAGCGCTTTCACTAGAAGAGCATAAAGAACTTTATGGATTATCAGATAAGAAGACACAAGAAGTTTACGACATGCATCAAGATCATGGTAAAAAGCTTTACTATGCAATAGAAATGTATGCGGGACATGTGTATAAAGAATTAAAACTAGATGAATATGATAAAGAATGATTAAATGAACACGTTGTAATCATCGATTCACTATATGGAATTATTAAACCATATGATTTAATCGCTCCTTATAGGTTATATTTTAATCTTAAGCAAGATATTGTTGATTTAAAAGAAATATGAGCAGATAAAATTAATGATTACTTCAAGGATGAAGATGAAGTTATCAACTTGGCATCAAAAGAGTACTCACAATTCATCAAAAGAGAAATGACAGAGTTTGAATTTGAGGGGACAAACTTCAAACTTAAAGAAGCTAGAGGTAAAAAGCTTCACGAATTAATTAAAAAGAAATAGATTTTAAAGGAACCTTAATGAAAATTAGGTTTTTTTATTTGCTTGTTTTAGACAATATCACTCACAATATCACTCACAATATCATTAACAATTGCTAAAAATGCATTCAAATATAATGGTTTGGTGTTGAAGAGTAATTCAATACTAAGGAGAGAAAAATGAATAAAAAAATTAAATTATCATTGGGAGTAGCAGCGACATTAACAGCTATAGCAACACCAATAGCAACCACCATTTCTTGTGGAAAGAAAAAAGCAAAACCTGAGACAACAAAAGATAAGAACGTTGAAACGAAAAGTGTTGAACAAGTCAATGCTGTGGTTAATTTAGATAAAATATTTGAAAATGCTAAAAAGAAATCAACTGATTTAAATGTAGCTAATAAATTAGTTAAAGAAGTTAATGGAGCTAAGTATTTCGATACAAAGTCAACCAAATATGTTGATCCTTTATATTATGCAGTATCAGACATACTGAAAGAATTAATGACTTCAATGTCAAAAGATGCCCCGAAAATAAAACCTTTACTAGGGAAATTAACTAAGAATAATAATTTTTATAAAATAACTGAAGATATAGTTGGAGGCGTAATTGATGGGAAACTTTTAGCTTTCGATAAACAAGATAAAGAACTTCATGATAAAGATATAAAAGATAATAAGAAAAACCCACATAAGATTAAAAGAGCGTCTTTAAGAGATTTATTAAATCCAAATAGACAAGGAGGTCTTTTAACACTAGGATTAGCTTTAATGAATGATACTGATAGTTTTCAAGAACTTGTTGGTATGCTTATTACTTCCGTTTGAGATAAATCAAAAGCTGACTTTGAAAAAGTTGGAATCACTGTAGGTGAGTTTACATCATTCCTAAAACAAATAAATAATTCTAAAATTACTGTTTCGATAATAATAAACGGCAAAACAATTAATTTACTTAAAGATATGAGAATAAAACTGCCTTCAATTATTTGATCTATTCTAAAGGAAACTGACAAAACATCATTAACTAAGAAATTAGATTCATTGATGTCCGTTATAAAACCATTCTTAATAAGTAAAATGCCTAAGAAACCTATTGGTAAGTTTATTATGGATTTATTGGATAGTAAAAGTAAAAAAACACCTGCAAAGAATATCTATAGCAATAACAATAATCAACCAGGTCTAGGTTCTATTTTAAGTCTGTTGAGTTCACCTGCATTAACTAAAATTCAAATAATGCTTGGAAAGATTATGTCTGGTAATTTAACACCTCTAGATCCTAAAATGAAACTTTCACAAAAAGAAATAAATGATTTAATGACTAAACTACCACTTTCGGAAAATATTAAGAAATTCGCAACACCTGTAATTTCTATATTGACTAAAATAGCTGAATTGTACCAAGTTAAATAGCATTAAAAAGCTTTTTGCGATAACCTTTGAGTTATCCCATTAATGAAAAATAGTATAAAATAAAAGTATTTTTTTGACCTATACCAGGATTAAAATAAATACTTTTGTTTTTTATTTGTTTTACCTATATAATAATTGAAGTATATAGTTTCAACCATATACTATTATTCACTTATAAAAAAAGGAGTGTTGAATGAAGAAGAAGACAAAACAAGTCTCGTTAGGATTGTTGGCAGCTGTTTCAGTAACAGTTGTTCCAATAGCCACCATAATTTCTTGCGGTAATAATAAAACTATTTCCGAGAATCAAAAGATGATGAAGAAATATGAAGAAGAAATATTGAAACATGATGATGATTCCAATAAAGTTATAGATTCAAAAGGAGTTAATTTAGTTGCATTAGGCGACTCAGTAGCCTCTGGATATACATTATTAGAAGGTATCACAGAAGATAAACATAGAGGACACTATGACAAAAAAACAAAAAAGGTAAGCGGAATTTCATATAGTTCATACATCGCCAGAGCATTCCAAGAAAAGAATGTATTAAGTGACTTCGATAACTTCGCGATAGCAGGGGCGACAACATCAACCTTAGCTAAACAACTTGATCCAAAATTCGAGTTATCTGAAAAAGAACAAGGGACACAATTTCAAGTGGATTTTCTTGTTGATGGAAAAGAAAAAGAGAGATTTAAAACAATACACAGTAAACTTCAAAAAGCTAACTTAGTAACTATATCTATTGGTGCCAATGACATATTGGGACAAATAACAATAGGTGGACAAACAATATATGATCTATTGCTTGATCCAAGTTCACTTTCATTTGAGGGTGATTTAAATAAATTTATTGATTTTGGTGATGAAACCAAAATGGAAAAAATAATTGAACAGGCAAGGTTAAATTTAATTCGTTCAATCGCAAAGATTAAAGAAATTAACCCAACAACAAAAATTGTATTGGTGGGTTACCCGATGCCAATGAATCAATTAGCGCCATTATTAAAAATGATGAAAACTGATAAGAATGGTAAAACAATCGAGGTTGCTGTTGAACTTTTAAGAAAACTTTCTTCTATTTCTACTGAAATATCAAGGAAATTTAAAACTGTTGATTACGTTGATGCTTATTCAACAAGTGAATGAGATAATAAATCACTTTCATTAAGTTCTGAATTATTCGATATACACCCAGGACCAAAAGGTTATAGGGAAATGGCAGCAACGATTCTCGCTAATTTAAATGGTGATGGCATTTCAAAAGAAGCGCTTAAATCAAACTTCTCTAATGATGGTGATATAGAAAAAAGATTGAACAAAGATTATCATTCGACTATTCTTAAATATTCGGAAAAAGATGAAAAAGGTAATTTTAAAGAAACTAAATTAGAGCCTGAAGCTCAAGCGGTACAGGACAAGGTTAAACCAACAAAATTAATTAAGTTCATGGCTAGGTCAATTGATTTAATTATGGAAAAAATAATAACTTCCAAAAAATATAATGAGAACACATTACCTGCTATAGAAACTCTTAAATCTCAAGGGGTTAAAAGAACTAAATTGTTAAATACAATAGAAAGAATTAAACCATTAATCCTTTCTATGATGAAATCTGCAAATGAAGGTTACAAAAGTCAAGATCCAAAAGTGCGTGAAGCTATAGATCAGGATTTGAAATATATATTTGCAAGAGTGGTGAAAACTATAATGGAAAAAGTTAAAACTTTCGAAAAAGCATCGCAGGATTCAATAACTAACTCTATTGGAACTAAAGCTACTACGGGAGCAATAAACAAGCTATTGGACAAATATTTCAATGTTTCTATGAAATATTTAAATTCAAATAATGCTAAATCTATGAGGTTGTTTAAGAACTGGATTTCATCAAAACAAGATGATGTAAAAATCATAGAAAGCACCCTAAACAAAGGTATTTCAGCATTTGAATACACAAAAATATAATGAGTTATGATAGAAGAAAATATCAAATAATTTTATAAAAAAAGTGTTTAATATACATATATTGGTATTGACTTTTTAAATAAAACCAATAAAATAATAAAGATGGAATTAATTTCCAAAGGAGAAAATTATGAATAAAAAAACTAAAAAGATATCACTTGGAGTAGTTACAGCATTAACAACAGTTGCTGTACCAGTAGCTACTGTAATCTCATGTGGTAAAAAAGATGAAGCAAAAAAGGATGAAGCAAAAAAAGTTGAGAAACACGCCTCAGAAAAAATAACAGCTAAAGTTAACTTTGATCAAGTTCTTAAAGAAGCTAAAGTGAAATCAACTGATCAAAATATAAAGAATGGACTAGTTAAAAAAGGTCATTTTGATAAAAACCATAATCTAATGGTAGATGGAACAGGTTCAACAACATACTTCGATACAAAGTCAACTAAATATGTTGATCCATTAAATGCTGTAATAGCTGGCACAGTGGAAGAATTGTTAAAATCAATCGCAAAAGATGTTCCGTCTATGAAACCAATTCTAGAAAAATTGCAAAAAAATGATGGTATTTACAAAATAGCGAAAGATATCATGCACGGAGCCCTTGATGTTGAAATTTTTGAAAAAACTATGGTTGGAAAAATGTCAATTAATAAAATGTTAACTGGTGGTAAAGATGGTCTAATGATGGTTATGCCAACAATACAAAAAACGCCAGACCAATTTATATTAACTATTCTAGATTCAGTTTGAAAAGAAACAAAAGCTGATTTAGAAAAAACAGGAATCACTGTTGGTGAAATCGGAACACTATTAAAAGAAATTGATGGTAAAAAAATGAGTATTTCAATGACAGTTGATGGTAAAGAATATACACTTTTAAAAGAAACAAAAGTTGAATTAAATTCACCAATTGCACAACTGATTAAAGGTATGTTCTCACCTAACAGTAAATTATTACTTTCTAATAAAATTGAAAGTTTACAAACTATGATTCATACAATGCTCCCTAAACTCCTTAAATTACCCAAAAAACCTCTTGGTGAAATCATCATGGGAGCGGTAGGTAAATTAATGAGTGGACAATCAGGAACACCTGCACCTACAACGTCTTCAAAAAATCTTTACACAGCTGCCCCTAAAAAAGATTTAATGGAAGTCTTAGAAATCATTACAAATTCAATCGCAAGAATTGCTCTTAAGAAAACTACACCAATTGAAGCTTCAGAAAAAGTAACAGTAGCGGATATTGAAGGATTAATGGATCAACTACCTATTCCGAAAGAAATAAAAGAATTTGTTAAACCAATCGTTTCAATATTCACAAAAGTAGCTGAATTATACCAAGCATAATTTAATAATTAATAAACAACCTACACTGGTTGTTTTTCTTTATAATTAAATCATGGAAAAAATAGAAGAAAAAATAACCTTTGCAAAGCTTAAAAAACTACTTACATGTCAACCTTATTTTGTTTGACATTCAATTGATGATTTAGGTTTTGATAAAAATGAAGATGATAATGATCAATTCACATTTCAAATACCCGGAATTATAGATATTATTGCCCCAACAATTACAGAAGTTCAAACAAAAACATTCCATAGAGTTAATAGAGAATTCTTTGAATATGTTCGTTCTATGGGTAGAGCGGCTTGAACTCCAAAAATGATGTCTATGGAAGAAAGAGCAGAAGAAACTAAGAAAATGATGAGAAATCCTGGGATTGATATTATATTTGAACCAGTATTCCAATATGGTGATGCTTTCGCAGTTCCAACTTTATACGATAAAAAGAATAAAAAGATTTCAAACTTAAAAATTTCTTCTTCAACAAAAAGGATAGATTTGGTGAAACCTTATTTTGATTATCAAATAGCTGATAAATGCAAGGTTCCTGTTAATGAAATTTCTTACTTTGTTCTAGATACTAAAAAATATAAAGCGTTTGAAATCGGGTTTTATGAAACATTCAAAGTTAATACTTCATCAACTGCAAGGAATGATAAAAACGCTAAAGAACATAATGACTTTGTTACTATGCGTAAAAAGAAAACTGGTAACGGAGTTAATAAAAAGGGTGTTCACGATGAACAACACACAATATTTGATATAGTTGCTTGTGCAACACCATTTGGACCTAAAAAGAACCCTATTATGTTTGAAGGTATTGATTATTACTTAAGATTAATTAGAGAAGCCAAAACAGCTAGTTTCCAAGATGGTTTAACACCAGAGGATAATGGTAAGTTTGGAGCAAACCCTATGGTTTCTACTATTATTGAATACTTACACCCGGAATTCATGGGATACAATGGTAAATTTGTTAAGAAAAAAGATATTCAAGAAGGGAAAACTCTTCAAGAAATAGCAAAAGATAGTGTTCTTGTTGATGCTTTAATAAATCGCTCTTTATCAATTACAGATAGAGATGATGCTATGTCATATATTGATAAGCTAGATAATTCAAGAGTTATTTGATATGACTTTGAAGGATTCTCATTACCATTCCCAACTATTGATGGATTCAATCCATTCCAACAAGCAACTTTCCAAGTTTCTATAATTGAAACTAATAAAATGGAAGAAACATCAGGGATTAATCATATTTTTGACCCTAAAACATTTTCATATACAGACTTCCCCAAAATGATAGATTTAATCTATTCAGGTGGAGCGGATTACTATGTTGTATTTAATGCTGGTTACGAAAACCCAAGAATGTTAGAAATGGTTGCAACACTTAGAGATATGAATTATCCTGGTTGAACAGAAGTTCAAGATAAGGTTTATTGAATCATCGAAAGAACAGTCGATCTTGCAAAACCTTTTGCAGCTGGTTCAAAAGACAGTCTTCCAGTTATATTCATCCCTGAACTTAAAGGAAAACATTCAATTAAATTAATTGAAAAATACATTACAAAACACAAATATTGATTCAAAGATATGATTAAACCATATAAAGATTTAACAATCCAAAATGGTGGTATGGCTATGGATGCAGCTATCCAAAGAGCTATCAATGTTATTGGAGATGAAGAATGAACTGAAAAGCAAGTTGTTCTAAAAGAATATTGTGAAAATGATGTTCGGGCAATGATAATGGTTTATACATTAATTAAAGAACTATTAAACGACACTAAGTAGTGTTGTTTTTATATAAAAAAACACCATGATGGGTGTTTTTAATTATTCGAATCAATAGTTATAGAATCTACCAGAGACATCTTTAATATCTGAAATAGAAATAAATGCTTGTGGATCTATATTTCTTATTGAATCAACAAGTATCTTTTTCTCTTCTGAAGAAACTATGAAGTTAAATTCATAACGTCTATCTGTTTTGTATGCTGAACTTACTTTGTGATATGAGTAAGGTCTATTAAATAATAAGTTGATATCTAGATATCTAATAACTGCATCTTTCTTAGTTGTAAATAGTTTAATCTCAGTCTTTTTAGATTTAGGGAATACTTTATCTAAAGTCATATTTGAAGTTCATGCGAATATCATTGAACATATTGCAGCGGTTGATGTTGCAGCGACAATAACTTCATCATGATCGATTATTACTTTATTTACTGTTATACCTATTGCAACAACGAATAAAGCTATTATCAATGAAATGAATCCAATTGGTTTATTCTTTTTAGCTGATAATCAAGTAACAACAAATTTAGAACCACCAGTAGAACCACCAGCTTTATAAATTAAACCTACACCTACACCATATATAATCCCTCCAATAATAACTGAAATGAAAGGAAGGGTATAGATTGCTCATTCAACTTTATTCTGTTTATAGAATTCCACTGTATGACCAAAAGGTTTCACGAAGCTGTAGAGGTGTGAATAATCAAAAATGAAAGAGAAGAGATATTGAGTGGCAATAAAAATAATTGTTATTATAGTGAATCTCTTCCCTAATTTAAATCAACCAAATATTGCAAATGGTATATTAGCAATAAAGAATATTACATAAGACATTGAAGTTGATAAAGAAGGTGTGAAACTTTGTCAAACATAGAATAATGTTTGAGTTATACCTCTAAGTCCAACATTATATAAACCTCATGGTTTTATAAATACATCCAAGGCTAAAGTTGTAATTATCGCAGCAAGAATTAAGAGTAAAGTAGTTTTGATATTTTTCTTTAAAGGAGTTGCTAAACGAATATATTTCTTAGGTTTTTCAGCAACCCTATCTTTATTTCTTGAAGTTAAATAGTGGGTAGAAACCGGTCTTGAATATTTCTTTTGTAATCTTTTTAATTCAAAAGTAAGTTTTTTACTTTCGATTTCCTGATCTCAATTAACACTTTCACTTTTTCTTCGTTTAAAATCATTTTTTAATTCTTCGGCTTTTGATTCAAAGATGGCTCTTCTAAATAATTTTTGATTTATTAAAGCGTTATATTTGAAAGCATATTTATTTTTACATCTTATTAATTCTGTTTTTCTTTGCTTTCGAAGAGCTTTAACTTCTTGAGTTGAAGTTGCATTAGCAATCTTCTTTTTATATTTGGTTTCAATTCTTTTCTTGCCTGATTCATAAGATGTTTTTGCGCTAGCAATCTTTTCTTTGTATGAATCAACACTTATTTTATTAACTTTTTTTATTTCGTTTTCCATTGATGCCTTCCTACATTAAAAAATGTTTTGTAATTAAATTATACGATTCAAACGAATAAAAAGAGTAATAAGAGTTTTTTTATTGGAAAAACAACATCATTTTTTATGGCCTAAGTGGCAAACTCCCCTTTTATAAAAACTTAATATAATGCATTTTCTATTTAAGAGAAATATTTAATTATTAAAATAATAATTGGATTTGTAGATGAAATAATCAATGAATTTTATTGTTTATAGTTTCTTATTGACGAAAAGAATAAATTTTTTTACAAAAAAGGTATTTTTTTATATATAATAATTAAGCACTATATGAAAACCATGTGGAGAAGTAGCTCAGCTTGGTAGAGCGCTACGTTTGGGACGTAGTGGTCGAAGGTTCAAATCCTTTCTTCTTCACCATTTGGGGGGGTAGCTCACTTGGCTAGAGCACCTGCCTTGCACGCAGGGGGTAGTGGGTTCGATTCCCATCCTCTCCACCATGTCACGGTAGCTCAGTTGGTTAGAGCATCCGGTTCATACCCGGAAGGTCGAGAGTTCGAATCTCTCTTGTGACACCAAATGGAATTATTCCGTCGTACGTGGACCTATAGCTCAGTTGGTTAGAGCACTCGGCTCATAACCGATCGGTCACAGGTTCGAGTCCTGTTGGGTCCACCATATCATCCTTTTTAGAGGATGTTTTTTTTATGTCTTTTTTATATCGATTGTTATTATGTGAATAAAAAAACAAACACCTAAAGTGTTTTTGTTTAATATTATTTATTAGTTACGTATAAGTCGCGTAATTGTTTAAGAATTGATTGAAGTTTATCTATAACAACACCTGAAATTCCTGTAACTTCTTCCATGTGTTTTTTAAGTCTATTTGTAAGAGGGAAAGCGTTTGCATTTGGCTTTAGACCACCTTCACCACTTAGTATTGCATCTGCTAGGTAAAGAGCGTCATCAACTACTGGTTGAATATCTTGCATATCTTTCTCAAAAGTTTCATAAAGATCTTCTCCTTTTTTCAAGTGGAATAAGTTATCTAGTGAATCTTTATTTAATTTTCCTTTTTCAACGAAGATATCAGCCATAACAACATTGCCCATTACAACCTTTAACTCAAGATTTTTAGAAAGTAGGGGGGAATCTTCCATTTTCAACATGAAAGGAGCCGCTATTGTTAATAAAGGACCTAAGTGACCCAAGACAGGTCCAAGTTTACCTTCGTCGAAAGGAACAAAGTTAGTTTCAAAGTAATCTTTTAATTGATTCATTAAGTTATTTTGATTTCTGGCACCAATATGGAAGATATCTTTTAAACTTTTACCTTTTGAAGTTTTAAAATCATTCACAAAGAAGTTTTTAATGAATTCAACATCTTTTTCAGACATTTTTCCTAATTTATCAAGTAATACATCTTGTGAATTTAGTTCATCAATTATTTGATTAATTAAGTTAGCAATTAGAACTGAAAGTGGATCTTTATAACTTGAATCAGAAGTGTCGAATATCTTTACTTCTTTTTCATTTATTTGTTTTCTTACTTTTTCTTTGAATTCGCTATATTTCTTAACTTTAAGTTTATTGTTATCTTTAGCTTCTTTTGCAGTATCGATTGCTTTTTGTATGTCTAATTTAAATGTGTAATCTGCTTTTACGTTTATTTGGTGTCTAACGTTTGGATTAATTTCCTTTTCTTTTGAATCTTTTGAACATGCAACTATTGGTAATGCTACTGCAGTTGTAAGAACTACAGAACCTAGTGTTAATGCTATTTTCTTTTTTTTCATAACTTTCTCCCTTTGTTTTCTCTTTAATTTTGATAATTATATGATAAATACTTAGAAAAAACAATTATTTACAATCAATATAAAAATAAAATAACAAGAAATATATTGTGAATACAAAATATGAATCAACAAAATAACTAACATTGTTAATACAAAAGATAGATAAATCATTATGCTATAATAAACACATGTTAAATAAAAAGATATTCGCGCTAATGCCATTAACACTTGTTGTAACACCATTTATAGCAGTCAGTTGTGGTAAAACTACAGCGCCTAAAGACACAAAAAAAGATACAAAAACAGAAACATCAAAGGAAAATAAAAAACCAACAAATATAGTTCCAATAGATATGAGTAAAAACATAAATAACTTGGAAACAATTTCAAAAAATAAAAAGAACGTAGTTGTTTTCTTTGCGGATTCACTTGTAGGTAATTCAGTTGCTAATTATGTAAATAATAATGATGCAATAAAAAAAGATATGCAAGGGTTTACAGCTTACGATAATATAGTTTCTTCGAACTATACTAACTTAGGAGTTCCAGCTATAGTTGGTGGTTGAGATTACACATTAAACGAACAAAAATACGGAAAACTTAAAGATGTAAAAAGTTCAGAGATTTTAAACCAAGCTTACGACAATATGATGGGTATGATGGAAAAAGCGGGTTATGCACAGCAATGACATGCGATGCAATACTATAATGATCCAACAGGAACATGAGCTGTTACACCAGAAAATGCAATGAGTAGAATTGGAAAAGGTAGAAATATCACAGTTACTGATTCAAAAGGTATTAACAAGAATTTCAAGAAACCTGAAACTGATGGTCCAGTTGCTGACTTAACTGCTTCAGTAGCTATCAAAGATAATATTAAAGCTGCTGATACTGAAAAACCGATGTTTAAATTTATCTTCTCAGAAGCAACACACCTTAAGTTTGCTAGATTAGAAAACAATAAAGCTGTTGAAGGTGATGGAACAGATATCGCTAAAAATAAATCAATGGAATCAACTATTGGCATATTCCAAGAGTTAGTATCTAAAATTAAATCATTTGGTGATGAAGTTTATGATAATACTATGATTGTATTTGTTTCTGATCATGGTGCTGCACATGATGGTGCTGATAAAGACGCGTTTAAGTATTCTTCTGATGATATGAAAAAATTCGTTAAAGATTTTGATAAATATAAAGATGTTAAAGAAGCATTTGGATATTATTCAATTTTCAGAAATAACCCTTCATTAATGATGAAACCATTTAAAAGCAATGGTGCTTTCAATCTGGATCATAAAACACTACTATCGATTTATGATGTGCCACAATTAATTAAAAATGAATTAAATGAAAATGGTTCAAAATTTGATTACGATTTAAACAAATCAAAAAATCATATGTACAATGAAAATCCACTTAAGCTTACAACAAGAACTCTAGATGTTTACAACGAAAGAAGTTGAGCTATTGATAAAAAATACGGAAGAGATCACACAATTCCTGAAATTGCTTTACAAGTGAAAGATAGTATCTTTGATATTAATAACTGAAAATGATCTCCATTCATTAAAGAAAAGAATTGACAAGCATTCCCCAAATTAACAAAATAATATAAAAAAAGACCTTTTAGGCCTTTTTTTATTTGCTTAAAGTCTAAAAAAAGTATAGAAAAACAAAGAGGGATTCGAACCCCCGCGGGCCGTGAAGCCCCTGCTGGTTTTCAAGACCAGTCCCTTCAGCCAGACTTGGGTATTTGCCCATTTGTGAAGTGCTTAATTATTATAATATAAAAAAAGAATTTTTTGCAAGAAATTATTAGAAACTTTTTTAAAACTAAAAAATGATTAATGATAGGTTCAATACTTATACCTTTATATTGTGTATAATTTAAAAAATAACAAGGAGTACAAAATGGCACTACAAAGAGATAACAGAGCATTAATTAAATTTGAAGGAAGAATTGGTGGAGATTCATATGAAACATCAACAGCTTTCCCTGGCGGAACTTCAAGAAGAACATATCCATTAATCATTGGATCAAATTCATTCATTGGAGCTGGTAAAGATTTTACAACAGGTAAAGAATACAAAGGTTTCGAAGAACAATTAATAGGAATGGAAAAAGGAGAGAAAAGAATTATTGAAGTTATTTTCCCTCAAAACTATCACGCAGCAGAATTTGCAGGTAAAGTTGCTCGAAGTTGAATTAGATGACTACTCATAAGGTGAGTGGTTTTTTCTTTATTGAATAAAGTTTCAAATGTTTACAAAAAAGTAAAAACAAACATTTTTTTGATAAATAAATAACTTTTTTAGTTAAAAAACTATATAATATATTTTATGAACGCACAAGAAACAAAACAAATAAGTAATGCACTTTTAATATTCGAGACAAAGATACAAAAAGTACAGCTTAGAGAACTTAAAAAACAAGGTTTAAACATTTCTCATAGAGAGTTAATTTACATTGTTTTTATTAAAAATAATGAAGGTAAAAGAATGCTCGAAATTGGGAAAGAAATGGGATTAAGTAAAGGAGCATTTTCAAATACAGTTAAAACTTTGGTAGAAAAAAAATTAGTAAGGAAAGAAAGAATGGAAGATGATAAAAGAGTTATCATACTTACATTAGATGAAAAGGGTGAAGAAGCATATAAAATTCACGGTGAAGCAAGAAGAAAGATAACTAATTCTTTGACTAAGTTATTATCAAAAGAAGAGCAAGAATGATTTGTTGCTGTAACTAGTAGATTACTTTCTGAATGAACAAGAAATAATGCATTTTTTTATTTTAAAATAAGTTTAATTCTGCTTTATGCTAAAATAATAACAGTAATAAGTTTCATATTAAAACTTTATATAGAGGAGGAAGAATGAAAAACATGTCAACAAAAAAGAAGGTGTCGGTAGTACTTTCGATAGTAGCAGCAATATTAACAGTAATAGCTTTAATAATTAGTGTTGTTTTCGTCGCTGTTGCAGGAAGTACAATTCATACTCAAACACAAAATTACAGTGTGAATCAAAAAACTATTATGTGAATTGCGGATTTAGGGAAGCCATTTTTTGGTAGTTCAACAGAAATTGCTATCTTAGGTATTGCATTATCATTCATATCTTTAATTGCAATTACAATACCATGAATTGTGATTCTTGTTAGGAAGAAAAGGAAATCAATTTCATTCAATGGTTCAAAAATCGTTATTGGTATTTCGGCAGTAACAGCAGTAACAGCAATTACAGGTATGGGACTTGCTTCAGTAGCAACTGTTGATTTTGTGAAAAATACAAACATGAAAAACGTTTCTACTTATTTTGAAGAAAATGCGGTTAAGATTTCAGAAGATAGAGAAGAAGCAGCTAAAGCAGGATTACTTTATGTTCTGGCTAACAAAGATGATCTTGCAGCTTTCTCGGAAGCTTCAACAGTACAAATGTCTATTGCTTCAACAGTGTTTGCTGTTGTTCAAAAAGAAATCAAAGAAAAGAACTCTAAAATCCTTGGTGAACTTAAAGAGTTTTCAAAGAAAAATCCAAATATTTATGAACCGGTAAAAGGTAAGTTTTTGGGTAATTTAATTAAAGGTACTGCAAAAGAATCTGCAGCAGAAGTGTGAATTAAAAATCTTCCTTCTTGAACGGACTTAATGCAAGAATCTAAAAAGATTGTTCATGGAGCGAATATCCTAGTAAATAATGATGCATACATGAATCTAGTTTCTGGTGATTATCCAGAAATACATAAACTAATTAAAAAGACATTCGATAATAATGAAGCATTAGCATCTATCCCATATGCTGCATATCCTCCAAAAACTCAAAAGATTTTAGGGCAACTAGGATTCTTTAAAGAAGATAAAGATGGAAAAGTTAAAGAGGGTGTTTTTGAATGAACAACTAAATTAGGTTTATCAGCAACTAAATTTGAAAAACGTGTATTAGGTACAATTGCAAAAATGTTTAAACTTCCTTACAAAACACATGAGGATCAAGTTAAATCAAGAATCACATTACTAGAATGATTAAATACAATCATCAATGGTATTGATTATATTTCTAAAGATGAAACATTGAAAATCCAAAAAGATTTCAATAATATTCAAGGTGATTACATTACAGCAACACCAGATAAAATCTACATGCCAACAACTAAACAAGATGGTACTTTCTCACTTGAAAAGAAAGATCAAATGCTTATGGGCGAAGTCGGAGATAATACATATGATATTAAGTTAAACATGATGAAATACATCCTTTCTAACCTAACAAAAGATAAGGGTGGTATATTCGATGCTTTACATGCAAGACAAGCTAATATGACATCATTATCATTCATTGAACACATGTTGCAATCAAAAGGTTTAAAAGCAATGGTTAATCAATATCCTTCTATGAATAAATATTTTGATAATAAAAATAAATACATAGAAACAAAAGAAGCTAAGAGTTTAGCTAAGAAGATAGAAAATTTCGTAAAATAATCAATCATAAATTCACTTTGTAATGAGTGAATTTTATAATACCCTTAATAAAAATGTGTATAATTCTTTATATGAAATTAGGAATAATAGTAGACTCAGCTTCTGGTATCTCAGAGAAGGAAGCAAGAGCAAAAGGATGAGGTTATTTACCTCTACATATTTTTATGGATGGTGTTGATTACGCCGAAGGAAGAGAAATTACTGCGGAAGAAGTTTATGAAACTTTAACAATTGAAACTGCAACAAGAACTTCTTCGTCATCTTCAGCTGACATTATCAAAGAATTCAAAACTATGTCTGAAAAATTTGATCATGTAATCTTCTATCCATTATCTTCTGGTCTTTCTGGACAATATTCAACAACATCAATGTTCGCAAAAGAATTTGATAATGTTCATGTTTTCGAATCACACTCACTTTCTTTACAAGCTAAGTGAAGTGCTGAGTATGCTGAAAAACTTGCATCAGAAGGAAAGTCAATTGAAGAAATACTTTCAGCATTAGAAAAAACAAAGGATAACGCTTTCGCTGTTGTGGTTCCAGGGACATTGGAATGATTAGTTAAAGGTGGAAGGGTTAAGTCTAATGTAGCTTCAATGGCTAATATGTTAAAAATTGTTCCTATGATTAAATTTGAAAAAGGTGAACTTTTAAAATACGGTAAAGGTAGAACATTTAATAAAACCGTTATCAAAGCTGTTAAAGGGGTTCAAGAACATTTTGATGGAGAAGAATACAAATTACTTGTAATACACACTTCACACCCTGAATTAGATAAGCATGTTAAAGTTGCTGAAGAGATGACTGGTAAAAAAGCAATCGTTATTTCTTTACCATCTGTAATTACAATGCACGTTGGTTTAAAAGCAATAGTTATTGCTGGTGTTAAAAACTTTGAATAATTAATCCTGTTGGGATTTTTTTTATTTGCGAATAAAAAAAGACAAGCAATTAAGCTAGTCTTTTTTAAATGAATGTTAATTAAGCTACGTATTTTTCTGGGTGTTCTTTCATCATTTTAGCGATGAATTCTTTTTTATCCATTTTTCCGTATTTGTTCATTAATTCAACACATTCT
>NZ_PSZP01000083.1 GCF_004335995.1 Mycoplasma todarodis | reverse complement strand
ATCAATTTTCTTCTTGATATCTGCTTCATTTTTATTCTTAGTTGCAGTAGCATCAGCTGTTGCATCTGTATTACCTTTTGCTTTACCTGTTGTATCTTTAGCTTCTGGGTAAGCACCTTTTGTTGAAGTTGAAACTTTAACATCAACTGTTCCATCTTTATTAGGAGTTAGAACTACACCGGTAACTGTTGTTTTACCTACTGATTTAGGAATAACTATACCAGTTGCATCTTTGATAGCTTTTAGGATTTCATCAATTGATTTACCAGCTTTTTTCATATCATTGATTTTCTTAGTAATTTCTGAAGCTTTTTTACCACCTTGTTTTTTCGTAATATCTTGACCATCAATAGCTTTTTTGATAGTGTCTAAGTTTTTATCTCTGTCGATTGAATTTTTTACAGTAGCATCTGTATTACCTTTAACTTTACCTGTTGTATCTTTAACTTCTGGGTAAGCACCTTTTGTTGAAGTTGAAACTTTAACATCGATTGTTCCATCTGGGTTAGGAGTTAGAACTACACCAGTAACTGTTGTTTTACCTACTGATTTAGGAATATCTACACCAGTTGCAGCTTTGATAGCT
>NZ_PSZP01000082.1 GCF_004335995.1 Mycoplasma todarodis | reverse complement strand
ATCAATTTTCTTCTTGATATCTGCTTCATTTTTATTCTTAGTTGCAGTAGCATCAGCTGTTGCATCTGTATTACCTTTTGCTTTACCTGTTGTATCTTTTGCTTCTGGGTAAGCACCTTTTGTTGAAGTTGAAACTTTAACATCAACTGTTCCATCTTTGTTAGGAGTTAGAACCACACCAGTAACTGTTGTTTTACCTACTGATTTAGGAATATCTATACCAGTTGCAGCTTTGATAGCTTTAAGGATTTCATCGATTGATTTACCAGCTTTTTTCATATCAGCGATTTTCTTAGCAATTTCTGAGGCTTTTTTACCACCTTGTTTTTGTGTAATATCTTTACCATCAATAGCTTTCTTGATAGTATCTAAGTTTTTATCTCTGTCGATTGATTTTTTTACAGTAGCATCTGTGTTACCTTTAACTGTACCTTTTGTATCTTTTGCTTCTGGGTAAGCACCTTTTGTTGAAGTTGAAACTTTAACGTCGATTGTTCCATCTGGGTTAGGAGTTAGAACTACACCAGTAACTGTTGTTTTACCTACTGATTTAGGAATATCTACACCAGTTGCAGCTTTGATAGCT
>NZ_PSZP01000014.1 GCF_004335995.1 Mycoplasma todarodis | reverse complement strand
CATTGCGCCTCCTTTCTGAATATGTATCTTTAACTTATATACTCCAAAAGAAGTACGTATTAAAGGTACAAATTAATTATATACCTAATTAGCACTCTTACTACCAATTTGCTAAAAAAGTTTTAAAAAGCTTTGTATAGCAGATAATATTAACTACACAATCTATAGATTAATTGAAAATACAAAATAAAAACGGTAACCTGTTTTTATATTTCTTAATTAGATGTTTAATAGCATTCTTATTAACCTTGCTTAGGATGTTTCATCGGAATGACATTATTATTCAGAATAATAATTAATATATATCTAACTTTTTCTATCGATTCACCTTTACCGTTGCAGCCTTATTTCATTAAGTTTAAGTTTCAAAAATAAAACCCCACTCCTTAGAGTAGAGTTTAAAGTGTGTTCAATACTTCCTCATGAAATAACATTATTAATTTAACTTGCAATGAGCTTGTATTTATTTATACATACTCAAAAATAATTTTTTAGTAATGAATGAATAATATTTTTCTGAAGTTTCTTTTTTAAGGTCTGCAATTGGTTCATCTCTATAAAGAAATAAATTACTGATAGTTGTCGAAAGAGAAGATAAGCGATTACTCATTATTTGATATCCATAACTTTCATCAGGATTTAATCCACTCTCATTTTTTTCTCCATGAGTTTCTAAATTATTTAGTAATACAAACCCTATTTTTGTTGAATGTAAATAATTATCAAGGAATGGATCCATTATAGTTTTATCAACTAAGTTAGTGTAATTATCATTACGATCAACTTTTCCAATTCAACTATTTGAACGTACAATTCAACCTTTTTTATTGGATGCTTTTTTATCAAATGTATGTAAGTAATGTGTTGCAAGGGGTGTTGTGTTTAAATTTAATATTATTACTGATGTTTGTAAGTCCACCTTTTTATCCATTCAAACAGAAGAAACTTGTGTATTTAACTTAATTCTATTGTTTGTTTCTGTTCAAAAATAGTCGCCCATTTGATCTATATCATATGCACTCAAATCTAAATGCACTATTTTAAATGGTTCTTCCATATGAGCCTTATTAATTTCATCAATAATATAATCGACAAATTTATTACTTAATTGCTTTATTTTTACTTCTACGTTTTCTCCTGTATTAGTTTTATATGAGTTTGTTTTTTCTACTAAAGCCTCTTCTTCAGTTCAATTATCTAAAGAGGCACTTTCCTTGGAAATTACAGCATCGAATTTATCAAACACTTTTCCATAATCCTTTTCTTTTTCTTCTTTTTTACCACATGAAACAACCGCAGCCACTGGCGTTGCTATTGCTAAAGAACTTGCTGCAAGACCTAATAAAACTCTTTTCTTCTTCATAATTACCTCTTTTCATTAATATTTATAATTTTAATCCATTTCTATAACTTTTGAATTAGTTTTTATACATTTTTTCTTGCTATTGGTTATTTATTTGAAAAAAACATTATAAATTATCATCACTCCTAGATTAATTAAAGTGTTAAAATCCTATGGATTCACAAAAACCGCTTTCAAGTGAAATAAAAAAACGGTAACCCGTTTTTATTTTTTTATTGGATACTTAATAGCATTCTTTTTAATCTTACTTAGAATCGCTTCATCAATATCTATATCATTGTTTTGAGCTAGTAATAGAAGGTATATAGCAACGTCAGCTATTTCTTCTGCTAGGTTTTCTTTATCAGTACATTCCGTACCTCATTGATATAGTTCTAAAATCTCTGAAGCTTCTAAAGTGATTGACTTCGCTAAGTTCACAGAAGTATGTGACTTACCTCAGTTTCTATCTTTATTGAACTTATTAAGTTCATTCATTATTTTTTCTTTGTTGTTTAACATAAAGAGATTATACTTTTTTTAATGCATTTATAATGATTAACGCATTTTACTTTTGTGCTTTTACACTTTCATCTTTCACAATCTTTTCAAAAAGTTTCACCAACATTTTTGTTCTTTTCGCAAGGAACTTTTTATATGTATTTTCATTAATGTTGTTTGAGGCAACAAAATTTAGTTCTTCTTTTGTTGGGTAATGGTAATCTTTTAGTTTATCTTTTATTAGATCAAAGAATTCTGACTTTTGCTTTTTCTGTAATTGTCAAATTGTCATCTTACCTTTTGAGCGATTATCAAATTTAGGTAAAAATGTTAGGTTTGATAAAGGTGAAACAGGAAGATTTTCTTTTTTAGTTAGATATGTTTTGGGCGTAATGTGTTCTATATCCATCTTTTTGAGTGTATCTATTCCAGATTTTTGGAATAAGATTGAAAGTATTTGTTTATTTAGGGATGAGACATTTTGGAGTTTGGTTGATTTATTTTCATTTTCCATATACCCCTCAAATAGTGTTACGAAATTTTTGTAATTAACATCTACTTCATAAACCTTATCACTTTGTTGCATCACTGCATTAACTTTAGAATCCCCAGAACCAGATCAATAATTTTTTAATAAGTCAACAAGACACCTTTTTCAAGCGTAGTTTTGGAAATCCCTTTCATCAAAACTATTTTCGTATTTCATTTTCATAACATAACCAATTAAACTGTAAACTTGATATTCAGTAAGAACATATGATTTTTTAGAAGTCAATTTATTTATCGTGATCAACGTTAAATATTTATCAACCATTTCACAAGCTTCTATTATATTTTTAATACTCTTGTCATTTTCTTCTTTTGTTCTTTTTCATAGCGTTGACAACTTTTCAATATCTGAGACATTTTTAAAAACTTCCAAAGATAATAAATTGAATCCAACAGGAGATGTAGAAAATCCTTTTTTACTTTTGAACAAAGAAGGGAATCTATCATTCAGAAATGCTCCAAGACCGTACGCAAAATCAAATGCTGCAGGTTTAAAAGTTTCTTTTTCATATTCTATTTCAATTTCCAATTCCTGATACATATTTTCGTACCTATCTTGTATTTTCTTTAAAACATCTTCCGAACTAAATTTAACTTCATAATCAGGTCAAGACGCTGCTAAAATATCAAACCTTGATAGTTGTGTTCCTGTAGTGTTGATATTTTCAAATATTTTAGGTAAATTTTCTTCTGAACCTTTATAAAGTATTGCTGGAATAATAATTTTTTCAACTTGACCATGTTCATCATTAATTAATTCAATTATTTTCTTCGATAATTCTCTTGCGGTTTTTTTATCTAAACTAAACTCTCCCTCTAAAAACATAAAGATTTCCATAGATAATACATTCATATCATGTATTTCTTTTTCTAAAAATTCATATATTTTTATTATATGTTTCTCATTTTTAAATTCTTTCATTAAAAGTTTATTTAATTTATCAGATTCTTTAATATACTTCATAGGTTCGTTAAAGTAATCTTGTAAAGTGCTAAACCTTTGTAACCCATCAATAATTTGAAATTTTTTGTTTTTGTTTTCATATAAAAGCATAGTTCCAATTGGAAATCCTTCTTGTACTGATTTAATTAATTTAATTCTTTTTGAAGATTTTCACACTAAGTTTCTTTGGTATTTTGGTATTTCAAAATTATTCTTTCCATCTTTTATTTGATCTTTTGTTATTCTAATGTAATCATAATTCATATTGCTCCTTATTTTAAAACATGATCTATGAATTAAACCACAATACTTTGTATTTCACAAGGATCCATGGATCCCTCCTTAAGATTCTTTAAGACTTAAATAACTTACCCAACCATAGTTGGTATATAATAGAACCATGGTTCCCTTTATTAAATGAGCTGGCGGCAAGAGACAACTGCTTCCAGAACTACGAAAATTAATGCCTAAACGTGAAGAAATAGGTACATATTACGAACCCTTCATTGGAGGGGGAGCTTTATTATTTGACTTTAAACCACATAAAGCTGTAATCAATGATATGAATAGGGAATTAATTCATGCATATAAAATGCTTGATAATCACGATAAGTACTTCGGTCTATTAGAACTATTAATACTAATGGAAACTGCACATAGCGAAGATTTTTTTAAAGATGTAAGAAGACTCGATAAAATCATTGATTCTTCAGAACGAGGAATGAAATTTACTGACTTTTCTGAAAGATTAAGAGCGGCAAGGTTCATTTACCTTAATAAAGCTGGTTTTAACGGTATGTACAGAGTTAATTCGCAAGGATTCTACAATGTACCTTCTGGAAAGAAAGTAAGGGTTAAAACATATGAATACCCAAATATTAAATGTGTTTCTAATTACTTGAGCAGAAAAGAAGATGGAAAGAAACTTGTGAAAATTAGAAATACCGATTTTGTTAAAGCTTTACATGATATTCAACCAGGTGATTTCGTTTACTTTGATCCTCCATATGATTATGAAAAAGGTGTCAATGGATTCGATGCATATCAAAAAGGCGGATTTGGAGTTAATGGGCAACTTAGATTAGCTAAACTTTGCAAGAAACTCAATGAGATGGACGTAAAGTTTATGCTTTCAAACCACAACACAGAATTAATAAGAGAATTATATAAAGAATTTGATATCAAGATTGTTAAAGCGAGAAGAAGTATTAATTCAAATGGAAAAGGCAGAGGGAAAGTGGAAGAAGTGATTGTGAGGAATTATGAATAATATAAAAATAAATAAAGGTACTGGTGCGGGTGGAGCAAAAACTAATCTCAATGGTTTAAAATGAGAGGAAAGCACCTACCTTGGGAACGCTTTAAAAACATTGGGTTATAATTTAGAACTTACTGATGAGATCAAAAAAATTAAAAAAGGTAGTACAACAACTTTGTTGGAAATTAGAAAAAATGATGAGCATTTTGGATACTATGGTCAACAAGGTCAACTCTATAAAATGTTACAACTTGTATTTCCAAATAAGATGAACAATGAATTTATAGAAACGGTATTGAGCAAGAAAATAAACCCTGATGGATTTATATACAACTCTAGAACTAACACTTTGCATATTTTTGAAAAGAAGTGGCAACAAGTGCCTGGTTCGGTTGATGAAAAACTACAAACAGCACCTTTTAAAAGAACAATGTTTAAAAAATTATTATCTAACGTTGATACAGAGGTGACATACCAATATATATTGTCAAGTTATTTTAAACAAAAACAATATGAAAATATAAAAGAGTATTATGAATCTTTGGTTAATGAAAAGGAAAAATACGGAGTATGAATTCAAAACCTTAACTTAGACCAATTAAAAATTGAAGACTTTTTAAAATAAAAAAAACACCCTACACACTAGGCATAAGATGAACCATTACTACTGCAGTGATCTCACTGCTTTTTTCTTTTCAATTTTCATAGTTATCAATAGCTTCATTAATCCCTGTAAAAACCTTATTTATTGTTGGGTGAGTCTTTTTCTTTTCTGTCTCCCCTGGTCTTTTACGGCCATTTTTAATGTAATCATAATATTTAGAGTTGGGTCAACCCATTTGATAGACGAAGTCTTCTATTGAAAGTTGTAAGATTTCTCTTATATCTTCAAGCATTTTTGCTTCATCAATTTTTCCATTTGTTTTCATATTTCAATTATCACAACCATAGTTCTAAATGACAACCAACTATGGTTGGTAGTGCATTTTATTTTAAAAATAAAATAACCATGGTTCATTGATCTGGACGCTATATAATGATCTAATTTAATCAGGTATAGGTTAAAAAGGAGAAAAATGACAGTAAATGAAAGAAAACAAGCTTATAAAGAGTTTGAAGAAATTGTAAAATCAAGTTGAAAGTATAATGTTGACAAGACTATTTTTAACAAATCAATTTCAAAGAAGGGTAGTTTTTATAAATATGCTACCAAAGGGTTGAAAGACCAAGGTAAATTTCCAGATGAAATAATGACCAATCCAAAGGAATTATTTAGGTATTATATTGCTTTCTTATTAAATGATAATAAAGAACCAAAATTTAAATGATGAGTTGCGGATAGTGAAGATATTTTAGCTGTTTACTTAAATGAAGATAAAAAAGAATTTGTTATTATGATGAATAACTTCATTGGTTCATCAACAATGCCAAGAAAAGCTCATGACCGTGCATCAGCAATTTATGAAGCTTTTGTTGGTGTTAACCGCGAAGAATTGGTTAGATTAGGAGTTTCCAAGCCGCTCACTTCTTATATATGTGGTGATTTTAAAATGAGTTTTTATCAAGAAAATGTAGATAAGGATATTTCGAATACTTATAGACCTAAAATAGTTTGATTATCAAATAATGATTTTCATGGACAATTAGATAATAATGATGCTTCTATTGATAATGATGAGCATTGAGGTTTACCTTCGTTATTTTCAAAAATTAAGTTTAAAGAATTTCAAAATCAAAAAGAAGATAATGAATTTTTAATAACATCAGATGTAACTGAAACATCAATGAAATATATTGATGTAAAAGGTGGTAAAGGCGATAAAAGTGGTGATCGCATTGTCATTATGCCAGTTAGAGTTTCTGAACTTGTTGATTTCATGTCGGGTGTGCAAGAAAGTCACGGAACTATTGATTCATTATTCACTTTGAATGTTAGAGATAGGAAGAAGAATAAAAACAAAGTTTCAAATTCTATTATTGACTCAATAACTAAGAAACCAAGTAATTTCTTGATGCTTAATAACGGTATAACAGCTATTGTAAATAAAATAGAGATTTTCACAAGAGATAGCCAACCAGAAGTAAGTTTAAAAGATATAAAGATAATCAACGGACAACAAACTGTGAACACCTTATTTAAACATTTTGAAAAAGAATGTGAGGGAGTTATGCCTGATGCCTATGAAAAAGCATGAGTGTTACTGAAAGCGTATATGGTCGGTTCTCGCAAACCGGAAGAACAATACACTATTTACAACGATATTTCAAATGCTTCCAATTCACAAAATGCCATCAAAGCAAAAGATTTATTATCAACAAGAAAGTTCAACTTAATATTGCAAGAAAAACTATTAAAAATCGGTATCAATTATTCATATAGAGATGGTGTATCAGATTTCTCTATGCAATTAAGTCCTTTACCAAAAATAACGCTTAACGAATTAGTTAAAATGCATTACATTTTCTTAACTGGTGAAGCTTGAAAACGTGGTTCAATAGGACAAGTATTTGATTCTTTAGTTGGAATGAAGGTGGCAAGAGAAAATTCTGCACAATTTAAATATACAAATCTCTTCAATTCACAATCACCAACTAATTTAGCTGATCAATTATTAAATATATCAACTTTCCAATTATTCTATAGAAACAAGAAAAAAGAATTAGGACTAGAAATGCAAGGGCTTGACTTACTGATTTATGTAGCATTAGTGATGGACAAGTATGGTAAAAATGGATATACAATAGACCCAGAATCTTTCGCTAAATTCATTGGTTATATTAAACCTCCTGAAGTTGATGCTAACAACCTTTATAAATCTGCGAAATATGTACCTTTTCTAATAGATAGAATTTTTAAAGAATATGGGCTAGACGATACCGAAGAATTCAAGAGAAATCTTGAGTATTTAAATAAATAATTCAATAAAATAACATTTAAATTTAAACACAATAAAAAAAGCACCTTCAACCAAGGTTCTTTTTTTATTCTAAATATGAATTATTCAGTTATAAAACTTCAATGATAATTTAACGAATATTTTCTTGACTGTTAAGAAGTAAGAAATGATTGATAGTAATGATCTTAAAAAGAATATAGCATTAATAGTTTTCAATTCTTTATCTGTAAGTCCAGTTTCTTTTAATAAAGGCATTACCTTTCTTCAAACTGTTACTATCCTAATAAAGTCAGCTATTGAATGAGAAAAAATAACAGAAGCAATAGCTAAACCCATTCAAGTTCAATTAACACCCTTTAATGTTTCAAAGTTTTTAAGCGTCTGAGTGTCCACTACAAGAAATACACCACATAAGACATAACCAACAATAACAGTTATTAGAGGGGCTCAAAATATACCTCACAGCTGTTTCTTTTCGTTTCTTTCGATAACAGTTGTAACATAAGCTTGCTGTGAAGCATCCATTAATGTTCATATAGATTTCTTTGAAGCTGTTCAAGGTCTTAATTTATGTATTTTTTTCTTTTTATAGTAATTTCAGAACTTAACGTATAAATAACTTTCTTTATAGTTAACTTCAACTTCTCTTTTATCAAATATATGTTTTGTTAAAGACTTACCAGTAAAATCTTTCGAATTACCTTTCTTGATTTTTGAATTGTATATTCACATCAAAATAAAGGTAACTGCAATTATTAATGCAAGTACAAGGATTACTTGAGCGATTATTCAAACTACTTTTGCATCATGAGGCATTTGTTTAAGTTCAGTTTCATTCATAGACATCCTTTCCAGCATATTATAAACCAGCAATACTTAAAAACAATACAAACAATAAGAACACGCCAAAACAACAAAATAAAAAACAACCAACCAAGTGGTTGACTGTCTACTTTTTTGTCCGATTAATGTGTGCATTAGGTGAAGGCACTAGAATATTTAATTCACAACGTTGAATGGTGGCAATTTTTAATATTACAGCATTAATATTAAACTTTCAATCGTCGTTCTTTATTATTAAGTTTGATAATTTGATCTCTTACATGCATCCCTTATAATTCCAATGTGTAGTTAATCTCTCCCTAAGTATTATCTTACTAATTCTCTCGATAACATCCCCATAAAAAATCATAGTCGCGATAGGTTCTATGATTTTCATTGATGATGCTGTTGCATTTATTCTATATATTCCTTTTTCTCACCTATTCCACAATATAATTATACCACTTGTGTATATAAGTTCCAAATGTATAGGTCTCGCAAGAGTGTTTTTCTTATAAAAAATAACAAAAAATCTTCTTCAGGAATAATATAGGTTAAATATTTTCTTTTTGAATTAAAACAAAATCCTTACGGCTTTTATAGAATTGTTTTATTTTTACCCATATTTCATAAACTAAGTTGTATAATCCTTTTACAAAAAAAACAAAAGAAAGGTTGGTATTCATGAAAAAGATAACTCGAAAAATATCATTAGGAATCCTAACAACTGCATTAGTTTCAATGCCTTTAATTGCTATTTCTTGTGGTAAGGAACACACACTTGAAAAAGTTAGTGATAAAAGAAAAGAATTTGAGACAGAATTTGAAGAATCAATAAAGAGAAACAAAACAATTCATCTTAAGATTGATGAGAAACAATTCAACGGTAAAGTGAAAACTAATGAAGAATTAATTTGTCATATATTAATACCTGAATACTTTACTAAAAAACATACTTTTGTAAATAGAATAATTAAAAATAAAGATGTCCTACCTAAATTAGTTCAATACAACGAATGATCAAGGGTTAAGAATGAAGAATTTATGAAAGCAAACAATGGATCATCCCCCAAACCTTTCATACTTACTACTCAAAAGAATATTGCACAAGCTGCAAAACTATTGGAAGGTCTTTTCTCAGAATTACTTTCTATTAAAGAAGTAACTATCGAAGGAAATGATAAGAAAATAAAGACTTATAAAATTGAGGATGAAATGATGAAATATGTTCAAGATATACTTTTAAGCACATGAGAAGTATTTAAAATAGTCACTTCAAATGAGGTTGAAAATATGATTAAAGACGTTGATCTTTCAAATGAAGACTCAGTTACAGATTTTTACCATAAATTAATTAAGAAACCATTAATAAAAGAAGTTATGAAAATAATTAAAAAACGTACTTTCCTTTTAATGAAAATACACACTTCCCTAAATAGTATGGTTCACTTATAAAAGTTCACAAAAACCACCTAATGGTAGTTTTTTTTATTTATATATTCTTGTTAATTAAAACTTACTTAATATTAAGGAATATCATGTTATTTTAAAATACTTTTATTTGTTGTTATTCTTTGAGATGGTTATGTATAATTTAACAATAAAATAAGAGATTTAACTCAGTATGTTGGGAGCAAACTATGAAAACAAAAAGAATATCAATGGGGATTTTAGCAGTAACAACAATTGCTTTACCCGTTATCGCAACATCATGTGGTAAAGAGAATGAAATAAGGGTTGAAATAAAAGATAACAGTGTGAAAATTGATAAAACAATTAAACCAAGTAGAGTTGTCACATTAGAAATTAATGAAAAGGCTTACGGTGGAGATATTAAGTCAGATAAACAACTTATACGTAATATATTGATGCCAGCATCACCATTAACAAAGACCGTTAATCTAAAAGATATCATTATCAACAAAAACCAATTACCTAATATTATTCAATACGATGAATGAACATCATTAAAACGTAAAGAATTTGATGGTAAAGTACACATTGAAGAAGTTATCAAATCAATCCAACAAATCTTAGAAGAAGCTACTCATAAATTAGACTTATTATCAGAAGAAATCCTTTCAATTAAAGAAGTTAAAATCAAGTGCAGATCAAAGCAAACTCTTAACTATGTAGTGGAGAAACAAATGTTAACACTTGCAAAGGAAAATCTTTTAGAGACTAAAGAATTATTTAGATATAAAACATCTCACGAAATTAAACAAATAATAGCTGGACTAGATATATCAGATGAATCAGCATTAGAAGAATTTTATAGAGAATTAAATGCAACAAAAGTTTACAAGAAAATACAAAACATTAAAAAGAAAATGCATTTCAACAATTCAAGAACAACCACTTTACTAAATAAACTTATTCACCTGTAAAAAAACACACCTTATGGTGTATTTTTTACTCTTCTTCTGGTGTTGCTGGCAATGCAATTAGTTCATCAATGATTTGATCTACTTCTTCTCATGATTTTGGTGGACAACCAGATGCTCTAATGTGTCCTCCTCCGCCATGTGCGATAGCAATCTTAGATGTATTACATCCTAATGATCTGAATTCAGCAATAATACCTTCTTCAGGATCTTTATCGGCCATCTCTACAAAGATAGCTCATCTGTCATAACCTTCGATGTTAGCCATTTGGTTAACTTTTATTTTAAGGTTTTTACCACCATATTTTTCTGAATCTTCTTTTGTAGCTTTAAGATATGTTAAGTTACCTTTGAATTCCATTTTATTTAAAATGAATTGTGCCATTTCAATATCTTCAGGTGTTCTTCTTTTAAGTTGTTGGTAAAGGAAGTCCATCTTTTCATTTGAAATGTATTTAAGTAATTTAGCAAATGTTAATACTGGGTGAGCATTAGCTCTTGAATATACGAAGTTTCCTGAGTCTGTAAGGATACCAATTCCTAAGTGGAAGGCAATGTTCTCATCAAGTTCTACACCAAGCTCTAATGCTATTTCTACAGCTTGTAGCGATGAAGCGATTCATGATGATTCAATTCAAGTAATATCATAATCATAGTCAGGCGTATTTCTGTGGTGGTCGAAACAAATTTTTGTTTTACCTTTTTTGTATTCTTCATTTCTATCAATTCTATTGATAGCAGAAGTATCACCAATTACAGTTGTTCATGTTTCATCAATTGAATCTCTAATAATTGATTGGTCAAGTTCTAATCAAGGGAATCTATCTTGAACAGCTTCTCTGTTGATTACTCATGCAATTTCTTTCTCTGGAAATACTTGTCTAAGCGCAAGTGCTAGTCCATATGAAGATGAAAGTGAATCTCCATCTGGGTTTATATGGTGGAATAAAGCGATCTTGTCAGATGCTTTAAGTGCTTTTATAATTTCTTGTTTCATAATTCTCCTTATTCAGCAGCAATTAATGCTGTGATGATTTCCTCTACTTCGTTTCAGTCTTTGGCTTGAACACCAGCAGCTCTGATGTGACCTCCACCATTGAACTTCATAGCAACTTTAGAAACGTTACATCCAAGAGATCTTGTTGAACCCTTAATGTACATATTTCCTTCTTTATCAAATACTTCAGTAAATAATGCTCATCTATCGTAACCTTCAATGTTACCCATTCTATTTACTTTTATCTTAATGTCTTTTTCTTCAACACCTAATTTTTCTAAGTCTTCAGTAGTAACTTTTAGATATGTAAGGTTTTCTTTATATTGAACATTGTTTCACATGAATTTTTCAATTTCAATATCTTTTTGAGTTCTTCTTCTCATTGAATTAAATAGGTGGTCAATTTGTGAATCTTCCATGAATCCTAATAAGAATCCATATGATTCCATTGGCATTGGATCTCCAAGTGAGAATGCAAAGTTTCCTGAGTCTGTAAGGATACCAATTGCTAAGTGGAAAGCAATCTCTTTATCGAATTCAACATCAAGAGCTCTAGCAATTTCTACAGCTTGCAATGATGAAGCAATTCATGATGATTCTTTTCAGAAAATATCATATTCCATTGTTGGTTCATTTTGATGGTGGTCAAAACAAATTTTTGTTTTACCTTTTAGGAATTCTTCATTTCTATCAATTCTTCTGTAATCTGATGTATCACCAACTACAGTTGTTCATGTTTCATCAATTGAATCAATAAATACTTCTTCTTTAAAATCAATAAATTCAAATCTTTCGAATAAATCTTTTTTATTGGCAACAACCTTTATCTCTTTCTCAGGGAATTTACTTCTTAGCGCAAGGGCTAAACCATATGAAGATGTAAGTGTATCTCCATCTGGGTTTATGTGGTGGAATAAGGCGATCTTGTCAGATGCTTTAATCCCTTCTATTATTTTGTTTAACATAATGCTCCTTTATTAATACTTAATAAAATTATACCCATTAAAATTAACATTTTTGGAATAACCTTATTTTTCAATCTTTTCAATAGAGTTGATTTCTTCTCTTATACTTTTCTTAAGTTTAAAGTAGGGTTTATCTTTACCTCAATGTAATACTGGTATTTCAAAAATCATCCATATCATTGCACATATATAACCAATAGGAGGAATGAAAAATCATATCGTTATTTTTGGAGTCTTCAATCAAATTTTGAGTTCATCTTTTTCAATATCTAAAGAAGGTCAATGAATGGTCTTAAAAACAATTTTTATATTTTCTTCATTAGTACCAAAAAGTTTAATTAGTCTCTTGAAGAAAAATAAATACTTAAAGCATAATCATATTATTTGCAAAGCATGCACAAATGTTATGGACGATACAATAAACATAATTCATTTCAATTCATTGTAGCTAGGTTTCTTAACGAAAACACAAACAATTATGGGTGTGGCAACAACCAAACACCAGGCTAAAAATATTATTATTGGCATACGTATAATGTGTCAACTAATTTTTCTGTGGAGTTTAATTGCTTGCTCTTGAATACTTGTGGTTTTGTTTGTTTTCATATGCTTTCATTATATTCTCTTGCATACAAACGATCATGTTATATTAACCTAACTATATAAATGCATTATTTTGAATTTTAAAATGGTTTTCTTGGAATGAAATAATCATATATATTGTTAATTAAACGCAAAAAGAAAAAGCGAGTTCCAAATAATGGTTTCGCTTTATATCTTGTTTTTTTATTAATTTGAAGCAAATATAATAAACCACCTCAATTTTAAAAAGGTGAAATTAATTTTATTAATTATTCCACAACACTAGGGAATGCTTCAGAATTTAAATCATTCCCTGTAATTGATCTTAAACTTGTCGAAGTTAACCCAATAAAATAACCACACTCTTTTGAATGTGGTATCGTTTTTATAATATTTTATTTATTAATCCTGAAGTAACACACTCCCTCACCAAGATTTATGTAGTGAAATAAAGTGAACTTGTCAAATGATTTAATTCCTCCTATTATTTGTTTGACATAATTCCCCTTTATTAATAATTAAAATTATACTCACTATTTTTATCGTTGATAAGTTATATAATAAACATAACATACAGAAAATATAAATGAGGGAAACTATGGCAATTAAGAGTGCAACAAGAAAGCGTTTGTGAGCTATTTCACATAATCAATGCTATATTTGCAAGAAAGAAGTTACAGAAATTAAAAATGGAAAGGATTTTGTACATGGAGAAATGGCACACATAATTTCTAAAAAGGAAAACGGCCCTAGATATAAACCAATGGATGATTATGATTCAACAAATAATTTAATGATACTTTGTCAAAAAGATCACAAACTTATAGATGATCAAGTTGAAAACTATAGCGTATCAACATTAATGAACATTAAGAATAAACACGAAAATATAAGTAAAAATATTGGAAAAAATTCAAGTTCTTGAAAGGGTTACACCACAATAAAGGCCACGAAAATTGAAGAAAGAATGCGAGGGTGTTTAGTTTTTAATCCGCAAATAGATGAAGAAATTGATATGAACAAAGTTGCCCGTAAATTTAGTGATTACATGAAAAGCATTATAGAATGAATGGAAGTTGAAGAACATTTGAACTTTGAACAATTAATTGAATTGCAAAATGAAATTAATAAATTGTATGAAAATGATTTAATTTTGATATCGGGTGTTTCAAATAATTTCGTTTCTTTTGATAGTAATTGAATAAAAGAACCAGTAGAGATGAAAATATTTAATTTTTACATAACAAAAAACAAATACAAAAAGCTGTAAGGCTTATTTTTTGTTTGTTAATTCACAGTTACATATATTTCCGTTGGGTTTATACATCAAAACAAAGTGTTATTATCAGACACTTTACTCCCTTATATTATTTTATTCATAATAATATTTATTTAGTGTTTTATACCCATTAAATTCCTTTGATTTAAATAAAGCCTAACTTATCAAACATCTATTTAATTTTAAAATAATGCATACATTGTATAATTAAAAATATGGATCTAAATTCTATCGAAACCTATTATAATCACATGTTACTCAAAGAAAAGGATTTGGTCTTTTTCTATGAATGCAAAAAACTATTGAAACAAATGCCTGATTCGGAAAAAGTAAATTGATATTGAACATTCTCATATTTTTTTCATGATCAATTCAATAAAATAACCAAAAAATTAAGAGAAATTAGGAAGAGTTCTGGTATTGAGCACGATTTCACAAATAAGTCAAAAAGACTGTTAAAAATAAAATCTTTTTATACTATATTGATAGAGGGATTAAAAAATTCAGAGTTGAATTCTTTTTCTATAAATAAAAATATCGATACATGAAAGGGCTGAACATCTTTCATTTCACATAACAAGAAAATGAAGCGCACAATGTTGGAATTTATTCTTTTTCAAATTGGGAAAAGCAGTATTTATTCTTTACTAAAAAAGAAAAATATTGCAGCAAAATTCAATCCTAACTTTTGTAATTTTGAATATGATAAAAATGAGAATAAAATAGAAATGAGAATTGCCGATTTAAATTCAACTCTTTCGCACCCTTCCGAAGGGAAAGAAGAGGCGGACTATTTTAAAAGCGTTTTTGGTTTTGATTGTTATGAAGAAATGGAAAATGCAGAATTCATCGAAAGATTTGTTAGTGAATATTATAAAAGATATAGTGTAATAAGTGATGCTCCCGTATGGATCCCAATAAAACTTTTTGAAAAAATACCCCCTCAATACAAAGAGACATTCGAAAGAATGGTTTATGATATAAAAGAAAATAACTCCAATGCTTTAGGAATAGGTTATAGAACCCCAATAATTAAGAATGGTGACTTTATTTTAACTTGCAGCGTTTTATTAAAGATGTATGTTTCGAATTTATATAATGGTATTTCATTAGCGGACTTCCCAGAATTCATAGAGAATCCAAAAAAGAGTGAAAGGTTTTGTTCGCAAATTTCAAAAAAATACAAATCAAAATACCTTCAAGAAAGTGTTATTAATGAATTAAAAGAAGTCTTTAAGGAATTTGATATCTCCATAGTTCCTGAGTGGGATGAAGAAGAATGGAATATCTTCCCAATTAAAGGTGAATCTTTCGGAGATATAGATACTTTTGTAAAAATTCCTGAGCAAAAAATAATTATAACAATTGAAAATAAATGAATCAAACCACACACAAATAATCCAATAGCTTTTGCTAATGAAAAATCCAAACACAAGAAGCACAATAAAAGGTGAGAAAAAAGATCAAAAAAGATGCATGAATCATTTAGTGAAAGTTACGCGGGTTGAAGATGAATGAACTTATTCATTTCTTCGAAACCAATAATGAACATGAATTCAAGTTATGGAACTTATGTATCTTTTGGACAATTAAAGAAATGAAAAAAATACCCAAACCTAGATGGAGTTTTAAAGTCTGGAGGATTTTTTGTTCAACTTAAGGAAAAAACTAATAAAAAGAAGCCTTAAGGCTCTTTTTTTAGTTATTAATTTGAAGTGAAATGTAACCCCATCTAGATTTATGTGATGGAATAAAATGTTCTTGTCAAACACTTTAATCCCTTCTATTATTTTGTAATTTTAACCAATTTATCTTTAGGATTGATTTCAATGGTTCCCCCATAAGGCATTGTTCTATTTGGCGCTGCATGACCAAAGTTCATATTGAATATTACGGGTTTTGTTATTTTCTCTTTAACAATAGTTAAATACTCTTCAAAGAACGTTTCATCTTTTGGCTTACCGAAGATAATAGCTTTTGCATTATTAATCTCTTTTGAAAGATTATTAATTACTGATGCGAATTCTTCTGGCTTCATTTTGTTTTCAGATGTTTCTAAGAAAATAATAGTATCTTTTCATAGTTCTAAATTTGGGAAAAACGACTTATCTTTTATATGTGCAATGGTATCTAAGTTACCACCCAATAAAGTTCCTTTTACATTATCCTTAAAGTTAAGGAATATGGTTCCATGAATTTATTTATTCATCTTACGTTTAACATAATCAAATGATTCATTAGTTCAATCTAAAAATTCACTTGTTCATTCTTGAGCTTGAATAACCTCTTGTTCTTCATTTGTAAACAAGATGGTTTCTACACTTTCTTTTGTTATCTTATGCATTTCAACATTCTCAGCAAACCCATCTAATACAGAAGGGCCATAATATGTTTGTATACCTAGAGTGTAAAGCAATAGATGTATTGAGGTTGTATCTGAATAACCTAAAACTGGTTTGGGATTGTTTTTAATAACTTCTAAATCTAAATATGGAATTATTGTGTGTGAATCAACCCCACCAATATTTGCTATTATCATTTTAATTTCAGGATCTTTAAATGCCTTCATTAAATCTTCAGCTCTCTTATCAGGATTCTCAGCAATAAATTTAAATCCTTTCATAGAATGTTCTGATCTAACTGGAACCAATCCCATGTCTTTAATTCTTTGTTCACCAATTAGAAACTTGTGTATAAACCTTTCATCACCAGCCATACCTCCAGATAAACTTTGTAACGAAACTTTATCACCTTTCTTAAGTGTTGTTTTAAACATACTTCTACCCCCCCTATTTTTTTAAAATTATATCCTTAATCAGTTAGAAGACATTCATTATAAAAAAATATCACACACCTTATGAATCAACACAAAACATAAGCACATGTCCACGTTAACTTTTAAAATGTAACAATGTTTGAATTTTTGTATAAAAAAACTACCGCCGATTTGGAGGTAGATTTTATTTTTTTATTTATTAATTCTGAAGTGACATACATCTCCATCTTTCATGATGTAGTCTTTTCCTTCTAATCTAGCTTTTCCAGCGTCTTTAGCACCTTGTTCACCTTTATTGTCAACATAGTCCTGGAATGCAATAACTTCGGCTCTAATGAACCCTTTTTCAAAGTCTGTGTGGATTACACCAGCACATGCAGGTGCTGCCATTCCATTTTTGAATGTTCAAGCTCTAACTTCTAATACACCAGCAGTAAAGTATGTAGCAAGGTTTAATAGTGAGTATGTAGCTCTAACAAGTCTATCAAGACCTGATTCTTTAACACCTAGATCATCTAGGAACATTTGTTTATCTTCACCTTCAAGTTGAGATAGTTCATGTTCGATTTGTGCCGAGATACCAATTGCTCCAGCACCTTGTTTCTTAGCTTCTTCTTCTAATGTTTTGAATAATGGAGAATCTTCTGGATTAGCAACGAATGATTCATGTACATTTCCTACATAGATAATTGGTTTAAGAGAT
>NZ_PSZP01000081.1 GCF_004335995.1 Mycoplasma todarodis | reverse complement strand
AAAAAAGAAAAACAGCCCATAAAGGCTATTTTTTCTATTTCATTATTTATTAATGAAGTATGATTTAGGATCTCTAATGTCAAACTTACCTTTTTCTTCGTAAGCAGCACCAGTACCCGCAGGAATTCTATGTCCAAGAATAGTTATCACGTCTTCCAGAAATTGATGAGTGAACAAGAACTTTAGCTGTTTCTTGGTAAGAAGCAGCAGCAAGGAATGATGAAGATAGAAGAGGTGTTTGTTTAGCCCCTTTGATGATAATTTCACCAAATGCTGGATTTTTACCTTCAGCAAGTAGTTTTGTATTTTCATCTTGATAATCATATACATCCACAAGTGAACCAGCGAAGAATGAAGAATCTCCTGGGTCAGAAATAACGATTTTTGAAAGCATTTGTCTAATAATAATTTCGATATATTTATCAGAGATAGCAATACCTTGCATTCTATATAGACGTTGTATTTCTTTTAGTAGATAGTGTTGTACTTCACGTGAGTCAGCAACTTCAAGAAGTTGTTTAAGGATAATTGGTCCTTCAACAAGTTTTTGACCTGGAATAACGTTTTGTCCTTTTTTAACTCTAATTTTTCTATCACTTGAGAATTTATATTTGTAAGTTTTAACAACTTCACCTTGTGTGTTTCTTGCTTCAACTAACATTAATGTTTCGTTTGGAGCATCTTTCACTTGTTCAATTGATATAACTTCACCTTTAGTTTTTGAAATAACTGCTGGACGACCTCAAGGTTTATCGTAAGCATCGATTAATTCGATAAGACGAGTAAATCCACCTGTAATATCTTCAACACCAGCAACCCCTCCTGTATGG
>NZ_PSZP01000013.1 GCF_004335995.1 Mycoplasma todarodis | reverse complement strand
GAATGTTGTATGAGGTGTAACTGATCCTGGTTTAGCAAGAACTTGTCCACGTTCAATATCATCTCTAGCGATACCACGTAGTAAGATACCAGCGTTATCTCCAGCAAGAGCTTGGTCTAGAAGTTTTCTAAACATTTCAATTCCTGTAACAACTGTTTCTTGTGTATCTCTAATACCAATGATTTCAACTTTATCATTTAGGTTAAGTGTTCCACGTTCAACACGACCTGTAGCAACTGTACCACGACCTGTGATTGTGAATACGTCTTCTACAGCCATTAGGAATGGTTTGTCTGTATCTCTTGTAGGTTCTTCGATAAATGCGTCAACTGCGTCCATTAATTCCATGATCGCGTCTTCGTATTTAGCTTCTCCTTCAAGTGCTTTAAGAGCTGAACCTTTAATAACTGGTGTGTTATCTCCGTCAAATCCGTACTCTGATAGTAGTTCTCTAACTTCCATTTCAACTAGTTCAACCATTTCTTCTTCACCCTCTAGCATGTCAACTTTGTTTAAGAAGACAACCATTTTAGGAACTCCAACTTGTCTTGAAAGTAGGATGTGTTCTCTAGTTTGAGGCATTGGTCCATCTGTTGAAGCAACAACTAAGATTGCTCCATCCATTTGTGCAGCACCTGTAATCATGTTTTTAACGTAGTCAGCGTGACCTGGACAGTCAACGTGTGCATAGTGTCTTTTCTCTGTTGAGTACTCGATGTGTGATGTGTTGATTGTGATTCCACGTTCTTTTTCTTCTGGAGCGTTATCGATTGATGCGTAATCTTTAGCTTCTGATAGTCCTTTTTTAGCAAAGTTGTTTTACCGTGGTCAACGTGACCAATAGTACCAATGTTAACGTGAGCTTTACTTCTGTCAAATTTTTCTGCCATTATAATATTCCTTTCGATTTGTTTTAATAAATCTTATATTTTTAATTTAAATGTATTGCGTTTATTCGAATAAACCACCGATGCTAGGCCTTACATCCTAGTCCTATCCATATAATGCATTTATGTTTAATATATATGCTTAAATATTTTATCACAAAAAAAGTGGTAATTTCATAAAATTGCTTTAAAAAAAATAAAAAAATAACTCGTCGGTTATGTTGAGTTATTTAAGTACCAGTTTTTTTATTTATTACACTCCGAGTTTTTTAGTCTCATTTTTAGTTTCAGCAAATAATTCTTCTGTCAATTCTTGAGAAAGTTTTATTTGTTCGGGTTTTTTTCTACCTTTTCTTTGATAGTTATTAACACGGGATGCGTGATGTGATGTTCTTTCAAATAATCTAACCAATCTTGCGAAATCAAAGTCAGCTTTACTATATTCCTTTTTATTAATTCTAGCTAAATCATTCTCAATTGCTTGTTTTGCAAACGCATCAAATGCTTTTTGTAAAGCTTTGATGTCTTTATATCTTGAATATGTATAAGCTTCAATTTGTTTAAATGAACGTTTAGTCATGGACATAACTGTAGATAAAAGGTCTTTCGAATCTTGCAATGTTTCTTTATTTATATTGAAAGTTTTTGTCTTTTTATTGTATTTCTCTTTACATTGTACGAAAACTCTATACATTAAATTAGTCATAGCATCCAGTGATCTTAATGAAAGTACAAGCGACATTTGTTTACTTGAAAGAGATTCTGTAATGTCTTTTGAACCAATTTCAATTAAATAAGAAGAAACTTGAGTTCTTGTTTGACCAAGTAAAATGTGAATTTGTTCAAATAACTCAAAGTGTTTTTTATCACCAGTTTTTATGTATTGTTTTAATTGATTCTGTGATTCGTATGACATACGGCCCATTTCAACAGCAACCTTCTTAGCAGCTTCATACGCTAATTCTGGAGATTCATATACTAATGATTCTGGTAAACGTAAATCATATTTATAGTTTGTTGCAGTTTTTTTGTCAGGAACTACTTTATTTGCAACTCAAGCAAGTTGTTTCGTAAATGGAATAAATAATATAACAAGAACAGTATTGAATAGAACATGACCAAGAGCAAGGTCAAAGTTATTATGAAGCAGAACTGGTGTTCCATTAGCGGTAATTGGGTGATATGTACCAGGGTTCATACTTTGGATTCAATCACCATATACACCAGTGGCAATTAAAGGCATAACGATAATAGCCATTATGATATTCGTGATCAGTCAAACAACAGCAATCCTTCTAGTATCTTTCTTGGTAGAACCAATAGAAGCTATAAGTGCCGTGAAGGTTGTACCAATATTAGCTCCAACAACCATGGCTAATGCAGTGCTTATTGACATAGCTCCTTCATTTCATATATGTGGATCTGCCACAGTAGGACCAGAACCATAGAATCCTTGAACTATTGTAACTACTGCTGATGAAGATTGGAAGGTACCAGTCATAACAATGGAAATTAATAATGCTAAGAATGGATTTGATACTTTACCAATAATAGGTTTCATTTCTGAAGCTAATGGTTTAAACCCTAATCCCATAACATGAAGCCCTATGAATATAGCCCCGATTGCAAAGAATAACATCGCAACACGTGTCTTCTTCTCTTCAGAAAGCATAATTAAACCGAACGCTCCTAAGAATGAGAATGAGAATAATGAATATTTAACATATTGGAAAGCTGGAACATCAGCTGACGCAACGATTATTGAAGTTGTTGCTGTACCAATGTTAGCCCCTAATATAAATGCAATAGCAGTCCTCAAATCTAATAGACCGGCTGCTACTAATCCAATAGCTAATGCAACTGCACCATCTGATGATTGGATCATAGTGGTAAATATAACCCCAACAAAACAAGCTACAAAAGGATTTTTTCTCAATATTTTCATTACATTTGAAATTTTTCTACCTGTCATTTGTTTAAGAGATGATGACATTAATTTAATTGAAACTAAAAATAACCCCAGTCCCGCAAGACCTATCATAACGCACTTAAATATCTCAATAGAACCCATTTTGTTCTCCTTATTTGAAATACCCTTATAGGGTTTACCTTTTATTTATAACACAATGAGACAAAAAACAAAATAAAAAACAAGCCTTTTTTTAGCTTGTTATAACTATCTATAATTTTATATGTTTATTTGTTTTGATATAAAGAAGATTTTCGCAGATAGAAACTATGTGATCGCCCGCTTTCTCTAATGAGTTAACTATATTCAAAACATACACTCTTTCTTTTATTAATTCTTTATCAGTTTTATTAATAACAGAATTAACGATAGCCTTTCTTATCTTTAATGTTTCTTCATCAATTTCATTATCTTGTTCGGCAATGAAGATTATTTCATTTTCATTTTCAGAATCAATAATACCCCTTAAAGAACTCAACATGGTACGCAATGGTTTGTGTACTTTTCTAATCCTTGTTTGTGATGAAGGTGAAATTTTTCCATCATTAGAAATTGTGAACTTAGCTATTTTCTTAGAATAGTTGATTATTGATTCTAACTCTTTAGCAACAATTAAATAAGTTATAGTTCTCCTCAATTCAATAGCAAGAGGTTTTTTCGTTAATGCGAACAATATTTCTGATTCCATCAACATGAATTCTTTTTCGAACTTGTCCCTTTGTTCTAAAACGTCAAGAGCAATCTTACCATTAGCGGAAGAAATCGCTTTCTTAGACTGTTCATGAGCTTTGATAACTATATCTATCAGTTTTATTAGTAGTTTCCTTATGAGTTTTGTACTTTCAGTTATTATGTTGTTTTCCATTTTTACCCCATCTCCCCATTTATATATTCCGACGTTAATTTCTTTTTAGGGTTAGTGAAGATATTTTTTGTTGTATTAAACTCAATCAATTCACCCATATAGAAGAATGCTGTTTTATCTGAAATTCTTGCAGCTTGTTGCATTGAGTGTGTAACTATGATAATTGTAAATTTTTCTTTTAATCTTTTCATTAATTCCTCAATCTTTGCAGTTGCAATAGGATCCAATGCTGAAGTAGGTTCATCCATCAATAAAACTTCTGGCGACATAGCTATTGCTCTAGCAATACATAATCTTTGTTGTTGTCCACCTGAAAGTCCAGTTGCAGAATCATCCAAGCGATTTTTCACTTCCTCTCAGAGAGCAGCATCCCTTAAAGATCGTTCTACAATCCTTTTAATCTCCTTTTTGTCTTTAATTCCCGAACTTTTCAAACCATACGCAACATTATTAAAAATAGACATAGGAAATGGGTTAGCCTTCTGAAAAACCATACCAACTTTACTTCTCAAATCTACAATATCAACATTATCATTAGATCTAGTAAAAAACTTCTTAATAAAACGCCTGCTGTTTATATCTTTGTAATTAGAAATTAATTCAATATCCCCCATTTTTAAAGAACCTTTAACTTTTACACCTTCAATCAAATCATTCATTCTATTAAACATTCTCAATAATGTTGACTTACCACAACCAGAAGGTCCAATAAAAGCAACAACCTCATTCTTAATAATGTTTAAATTTATATCTTTTAAAGCTTGTTTTTTACCATTTAGGTATCATAAGTTTAAATCCTTCACCTCAAAATAATTATTTTTCATAATGCTCCTTAATTTTTATCTTAATCCACTTTTTGAATCTAAACTTCCCTTCCGATCTTTTTTCTAAAATTCAGCCAATAATATTAGCGAACGCATATAAGAACATTATTAATATCATTGCAACAAAACTGGTTTCCCATGCTCATGCATTACCCATTGATAAATTTGAAGGTGTAGTCACATTCACATAAATACGTGTTGTTATAACTTGTGCACCAGAATCACCTTTTATAAATCATGCTGGTGATAATCCCATAACTAGATATACAGGAGCTGTCTCAGATATAATTCTTCCTATTGACAAAATAACTCCAGTGACAATCCCTTTCAACGCTGATGGAAGAATAATTTTTCGTATAGTTCCAAACTTAGTTTCTCCCAATGCCATAGATGCATGTCTTAATGTAACAGGAACATCTTGTAATGATTGCTCGATTGTTCTAGTAAACATCGGAAGGATAACGATAGACATAGTTAAGATTCCTGCCGTTAATGAAAACGTTCTTCCTACATGTAAGGTTTGTATGAAAAATACCATACCAAACATACCAAATAAAATTGATGGTGTTGATTGTAATGCATCAATTAGGAATCTCATAACTTTTGTTGGTTTCGTATTTTGTGAATATTCACTAAATCAAATAGCTAACGCAAACGCAAAGGGCATACATATAATTATTGAACCCAATACCAAAATACATGTAACTATTAATGCTTGACCAACAGTATCCCCATGGTTTGCACTTGGGTTTGTAAGATGTTGAAATTGAAAATAATTCCCTCCTTTAATTAACACATAACCAAAGATTCAGAAAACTAATCCAAATCCAATAATCACAGCAATCATTTCTAATAAAGTTTTCCTGAATTGATAGAATACTTTTATACGACTTTTCTTATCTTTCACAAAAAACAAAGATAAATAAATCATTTTATTTTTAATAGTTGTGATATTGAATATTATTTTATTTTCAATCCATTTTTTGACTTCTTGTTTTACTTTAGTTTCTTTGTTTGTTTTAATTGATTTATTTTGTTTGTTTCTAAATAAATATGCAATAAAACCGTTAAGTATTAATATGAAGGTCAATATAATAAAACCTATTGCATATACATATCCTCTCGAAATATTTAAATCACCACTTTGTGGGAACATATTATTAGGAATTATTGTTGCAACGTTACCTGAATTTCCTCTTAGAAATCCAATAAATCCATTTTCATGTACAAAAGGATTTATTGGATGAGATTGTATCAACATAGAAACAGCCATTGTTTCACCAATAACTCTTCCTAAAGAAAGAATCATAATTACAATTCTTTGTTTTCTAATAGATCTCAAAACAACTTTGTAAATTGATTGATTTTTAGTATTACCCAAAGCTAATGCTCCTTGGTAGTGGTGCGAAGGAACTCCCTTCAAAGCATTTAAAGTTAATGATGAAACTGTTGGGATAACCATCATTGCTAAAACTATAATCACTGAATAAATAGAACCAGTTGTAAAATCAGCATGCATTCACTTTCCTATTATTGGAGAAAGTGCGAATATACCAAAAAGACCAAAAACAACTGAAGGTATACCTGCTAATAACTCATTTACAAACCTGAGTGTTGCTTTAATCTTTTTATTCTTGATCTTAAAGAATATGAATATAGCAATCCTAGTTCCTATTCATATCGCAATGGTTAATGCTAATGCAGCAATTACAAATGTGGTTATTAATCCATTGATAATCCCATATTTTGAATTAAATTTATGAGCTCAATCTTGATCCTTAAACATTGGTAAAGTTTTAATGAAAACAAAACCAATGATTACAAGTATGATGGATACCGAAATTGAAGAAAGAAAAAGAATTAAATTTTTACTAACTTTATCAATAATCCTCTTTCTTTTAGATATTTTCTTACTTATCATTTTATATCTATTGCTAGCCCATTATGACCATTGGTTTTATTCGATTCTAAGAATTCTTTGTCATCATTTTTTAAAATACCTTCTGATTTCTTTTGTTCATCAGTTAACTTTAAATAACCCACATTGGCAAGCGACTTCTGTCCTTCACTCATCATTCCTTCAATAAAATTAATTACATCTTGTTTGTTATTTGCTTTTGTGTTGTAAATAACATTGAGTGGTCTTGCTCAATTATATGTTTTTCCTACATTTTCTTTATTTGGAATCATTTTATGTTTCCCGTCGTTGCTGATTAATGTAAGTTTCGAGAAGTTTGATTTACCTTTAATTAATGAATCCGCAACGCCGAGCGACAGATAAGTAATTCCATATTTTTTACTAGAACCACTTAATGATTTAAATGCTTCAGAATTTGCTTCATTCGTTGTAGAAGTTACACCTTTTAATTCTGATTTCTTTGGATGGTGCGAAACTCTATTTTGCCCTGTTCCAGAAAGTTTACCAAGACCTATACCAAATATTTCTGCTGTTCCTGATTTATCAGGATTCTCTCTTGAAAGAACTTCGACATTATTTGCATTTGCATCCATTCCGAATATAGCTTTTGCAGCTAACAATCATTGTTTATTTCCTTTTTCTTCTGTATAAAGTTTTAATATATTATCTATTTTTGCTTTTTTAGAATTACCTTTGATAACCATTGCTAAACCATCTATACCAACAGTTACAGTCCTGAATTTATCAGAGTTAACTATTTCTTTTGAATCTGGTGTTGCTGACATATTACCAAAATCAACTTCACCCATAAGAATAGCTTTCTGTCCTGCTCCGGAACCACCACCAGCTACATTGACTTGAGCACCGTCATATTTTTTTGAAAACCCTTGCATAAAAGGTAAAACTGTTGACGATCCCTTAGCTGTTAGTGTCGGTATATCCTTACCACACGAAACAACTGCAAAAATAGGTACAATCGCCGCTCCTGTGGTTGCTAAAACACCCATTGTTGTTTTCTTTTTGTTTAATTTCATATAAATATTCTCCTTATTGTTGTTTTCCCAACTGAATTCATTATAAAATCATTAAAAAGGTTTTAATTCTAAATAACACTAACATTTATTAATTATTTTTAACAGATGTAAATTAACGTTAAAAAAAGTTGAAATTATAATAATTTCAGCCCTTTAACTTTATCTTTAACTACTATTACTTCGTCACCAATTTTCTTTTTGATTCTATGTAAATATTGATCTAATATTCTACTTGTATCTTCTTCATATCCTCATATACTTTTGAAAACATCAATTTTCTTTTTGAAATCCTCATGATTTCTCACTAGATATTTTATTAGTTTAAATTCTTTATTTGATGTTTCTACTAATTTATCCGAAATATATACTTCTCTTAATATTGAATCTACTTTTATATTTTTGAAATAATCCATTGTTTCTACAAAATATTTTTCTGATTTTCTTTTTAGTATGGTTTTTAATAAACCAATGATGTAACCATCACTGAGATTTCCCTCACACAAATAATCAATATGTTTATCAAATAGTTTGATCGCCTTTTTTTCAGTCATCCCTCTCAATACAACCATTGTATATAAGTGTTTGTTATTATTTTGCAAGGGTTCAATATTCGTATATTTAATTTCTTCTACCTCAATAGAATCAAAAATAAGAATATGCACACGTTTATCATTGATTTCATGTAATTCATCAATATTTATTTTATGAAGTTCTATTCTATATAGTTTTCCTATTTTTTCAAAAATATCGTTTTGAATTCTTTTTTCTTTGTTTCTAACTTGGTATATTTGTATTGTCTTTTCCATACTTTTAATTATATTTATCGACTCTATATTGTTACAAAACATTATGTTAAAATAACAAAATAAAAAAACCACCCGTTAGGGATGGTTTAAAAGCAACTGACTTAGGTGCAGCTTGGTAGTGATCGAATTGCATTTGGTATGTTCCACGACCTTGAGTGAATGATCTTAGTTGTGTTGCATAACCGAACATATTTGATAGAGGAACGTCTGCTCTAACAACTTGAGCTCCGTCTGATCTTTCTTCATTACCTTTAATTTGTCCACGTCTAGATGAAATATCACCCATAACGTCACCGAAGTATTCTGAAGGAACAATAATTGAAACGTCCATGATTGGTTCAAGAATTGTAGCTCCTAGATCTCCAGCACCTTTTTTAAGCGCTTTAGAAGCAGCTATTTTATAAGCCATTTCTGATGAATCGACATCGTGGTATGAACCATCGAATAGAGTAGCTTTAACATCAATCATTTCGTAACCAGCAACGATACCTGATTTAAGGGCGTTTTCTAGTCCTACTTTAACTGAGTTGATGTATTCCTTAGGAACTTTACCACCAACGATTGCATCAACAAATTCAAATCCTTTGTTTTGGTTTGGTTCAAATTCGATTCAAACGTGACCGTATTGACCTTTACCACCTGATTGTTTAACGTGTTTACCTTCAACTTTAGCTGATTTAGTAATTGTTTCACGGTAAGCAACTTGAGGAGCACCAACATTTGATTCAACTTTGAATTCACGTTTTAGACGGTCAACAATGATGTCTAGGTGTAATTCACCCATACCAGCAATAATTGTTTGTCCTGTGTCTTCATCTGTAAATGTTTTGAATGTTGGATCTTCTTCTGCTAATTTTTGAAGTCCTAATGATAGTTTTTCTGAAGCAGCTTTTGAAGCTGGTTCAAGAGCTAGTGAAATAACTGGCTCTGGGAATACCATTTGAGCCATATCTGTAAGTGTATCACCTGTTGTTGTATCTTTAAGACCAACACCAGCAGCGATATCTCCAGCTCTAACTTCATCAATTTCTTCACGAGAGTTGGCGTGCATTTCTAGAATACGACCAATTCTTTCTTTTTTACCTTTAGTTGCATTGAAAATGTATGAACCTTTTGATAACACACCTGAGTAAACTCTAAAGAATGTTAATTTCCCAACGAATGGGTCAGTCATGATTTTGAATGCTAGTGCTGAGAATGATTCTTCATCTGAAGAAGGTTTTGATGTTTCTTCACCATTTGGTAATACACCTTTAATAGCAGGCACATCAATTGGTGATGGTAAGTAATCAATAACACCATCTAGTAATGTTTTAACACCTTTGTTTTTGAATGCTGTTCCACAGAATGCTGGGAAGAATAGTGATGTTAATGTTGCTTTACGGATTGCAGCTTTAAGCATTTCTGCTGGAATTTCTTCTCCGTCAAGTACAAGCATCATTAATTCTTCATCGAAGTCAGAAACTGCTTCAACAAGTTCTTGTCTTTTTTCTGTAGCAAGATCCATCATGTCAGCTGGAATTTCTTTGATTTCTGCTTCTTCGTCTGCTCCACCATCGTAGTAGTAAGCTTTCATTTCTACTAAGTCAATTAGACCTTCGAAATTATCTTCTGCTCCTAGGTTTCATTGTACAGCAACTGCGTTTCCACCTAATCTTGTTCTAACTGATGCTTTATCCATTTTGTTAACGAAAACAATTCTTGGAACGTGGTAGTTTGTTGCTTGTCTTCAAACTGTTTCAGTTTGAGGTTCTACACCTGATTGTGCATCAAGTACAGCTACAGCACCATCTAAAACACGTAGTGAACGTTCAACTTCAACTGTGAAGTCAACGTGTCCAGGTGTATCAATGATGTTAATTCTTTTTTCTTTTCAGAACGCTGTTGTAGCAGCTGAAGTGATTGTAATACCACGTTCTTGTTCTTGTTCCATTCAGTCCATTTGTGACTCACCAGTATGTGTTTCACCAATTTTGTGAATTTTACCAGTGTGGTAAAGAATACGTTCTGTTGTTGTTGTTTTACCAGCATCGATGTGAGCCATGATACCGATATTTCTATAATCTTTAAGTGCGAATTTTCTAGACATTTTTCGTATCCCCTATCATCTGAAGTGAGCGAATGCTTTGTTAGCTTCGGCCATCTTATGTGTATCTTCTTTTTTCTTAACTGATGCTCCAGTATTGTTTGAAGCGTCAATAATTTCTGCTGCAAGTCTTGCATCCATTGTGTACTCTGATCTTAATCTTGAGTAGTTAATTAATCATCTTAATGATAATGTTTGCTTTCTTGTTGCTGAAACTTCAGTAGGTACTTGGTAGTTTGCCCCACCGATTCTTCTTGTTCTAATCTCTAATTGAGGTGTGATGTTTTCCATCGCTGCAGTAAATACTTCGATTGGTTCTTTTCCAGTTTTTTCTTTAATAATATCGAAAGCTGAATATAGTATTGTTTGTGCAGTTGATTTTTTACCGTCAAGCATTATACCGTTGATAAGTTTTGTAACTATTTTTGAGTTGAAAACTGGATCAGCTAATACTTCTCTTTTAGGTGCTCTATTTCTTCTTGCCATAATTTATCTCCTTATCTTTTTATTTCTTTGGTTTTTTTGTTCCATATTTTGATCTTGACTGGTTACGTCCATCTACACCAGCTGTATCTTGTGTACCTCTAACTACGTGGTATCTAACCCCGGGAAGGTCTTTAACTCTTCCTCCTCTAATTAAAACTACTGAGTGTTCTTGAAGGTTGTGTCCTTCTCCTGGGATGTAAGCTGTTACTTCCATTCCGTTTGATAACTTAACCCTTGCATACTTACGTAAAGCAGAGTTAGGTTTTTTAGGTGTCATTGTTGCGACCCTTGTACATACACCACGTTTGAATGGCGCTGTAGTACGTTAAGAGCTGGAGCTTTAGTTTTTGAAACTTTTGACTTACGCCCTTGGTTTACCAATTGGTTAATTGTTGGCATTTATACTTCCTTTCATGTTGTTTATTTTCATGTTATTTTGTTTAATGTTTATATTTATCAAATATGTCGGCTACTTTATATAGCAAAAATATTATACACAACTCCACCTAGTGTATCGGCATTTTTTTCAAATTAACAATGTCCCCTAGTGTATCGGGTTTAATGATTAAACAATGTCCCCTAGTGTATACTGATTATTAGGGTTTTTATGGTTTTATAAGCAATAACTTTTTCTCGAAATAAAAAAACTGCATTTGCAGTTTATTTTTTATGATTACCCTTCGTTTGTAACACGAACAATTGTTGCTACTAATTCGTCTTTCGACATTTTAGTTGCACCTGAAATAGATAGTTTATTTGCGATTTCTCTTAACTCTTCTATTTTAAGTTTCTTAAGTTCAACAACTTCTGGTGCTTCTTGAGTTTCAACTGGTGTTTCTTTTATATCAGCTGATTGAGCATTTGGTGTTGGTGTTGGTCCATACGCTGCAGAAGGTGATTGACCGCTTTGTGCAGCATTAAAGAAATTTTTCATTTGCTCTTGCATTTGTTGGAATTCAGGAGATTTTTTTAATTCTTCCATTCTTTCGATATGAATAAATGTTTTTCTAATTCTTGATACTTGCATTGCAAATATTAATAATATAACTGCAAATCATTGTGATGTTATTGAAAGGATAGCTCCAACATGATTATCAACAATAGAGATCATACTTCATGATGAGAATGCTGCATTAAATAGTGAGAATAAACCTACAATTTCAGGAAGATATACTGCTGCCGCTGATATTCTTGCAAATGTTTTATTTTTATATGATTTAACAAGTGTCATCCCATATAAAACAGCACCTGCAATAGCCATACAAATCATAATGATTGGCATTACTATGAAACTCATCAGAATCCTTCTTGAAGCTCATTGATCCGCATCTCCAGTGAACCCTTTAGTTCCTGCGATTGCTTTTGATAGTGAATCTTGTAATGTGCTTTTATCACTTAACACTAATGCTAATCCCGCTATTGTCATAACTAAGAATATTGCCATGGCTATACCGAATAATATTATTCAATGCCTAAATTTGTTAGGTTCGTTCTTTCACATTTCTTTTGTTGTTGGTGTGTTTGCTTGGAAAAATGGATTCATTTTGCCTCCCTTATCTTTAATTAAGTATACCACTTTTAAAATGCAAGATATACCTTTGATACTATATTATACATCTTTTATTAAAAAATAGCACTCTTACATTGAGAGTGCTATTTATAAAAATTATTTATTTCCGCCTTCACCTTTTGTTGATGCTGCAATTTGCAACATTAATCTAATTGTGTTGTAAAGAGCAATTGCGATTGCTAAAATTAATCTTGAAGTGTAGATTAATTTAAATAATCTCATTTCTTTTTCTGTAAATCCTTGTTTTTGCAAGATAGGCGTTACATGCTTTCTTATAATTGAAAGTTTCATAACATCAGCTCAAGCAGTTAGAGTAGCAATTACCGTAAAAGCGATAATTAAAATTGCTATAGTCTTTTTACCTTCTGAAGAATTAATTGCTAATCCATCACCAGTCCTAAATTTTAAATAAACATAAATTAAAGTACCGATTGAAAGTATAACTGAGATAACACTTAGGATAGTTGGTATTCTAAATATTGTGAAAGCTGTACCCATTCTTCCTTTTTTTCTTCTTCATGTTGAAACAACAGTTTGCTGTGCTGCTTCAGTCATTGTTCATATTGATCTTCTATTAACAGTTCACGGACGTAATCTAAAAGTTTTTTTACGCTTTGAATGGTTTCAGTACTTAGCATAAAAATATGATGGCTTGATTTCTACGTCACTCATTCCCTCTTCGTTCAGGATTGTTCTTGCTAAATCACCACCTGTAACGTTTTTTGAATTTTCTCTTTCTATTCACGATGTTTTAACATAAACAACGAAAACTACTATTGACATAATTAAAACTGCTGCAAAAGCTATTAGCAATGCTATTGTTAAACCCATAAGCAACTTATCATGTTGTCATTCTTCTCATGTAATATTTTTCATTTTCCCTCTTAATAGAAGGGATGGTTCATATGTATCAATATAAAGCCGTATTAAAATCAACAAAAGAAATTATTTCCCAAGGACACACATTAGAAGATGTGGAAAAAGACATTAAAGGTTTCAGAAGAGGCCACAAACATGGATTACACACAGATTCAAATGTACAAGTAGAAATTTACCACGTACTGAGAGATCAAAAAGAAGGACATGGTAAAGATAAACTGCTTAAAGTTGTCTAATCACTTCATAAAATAAAATTAAATAGCCTATAGTGCCAATGTGGTGCTATTTTTTTTATATAAAAAAATACAATATTTTGAATATTGCATTTTATTTCTTTTTATCTAGAATGATTAAGTTTTCTACGTGGTGTGTTTGTGGGAACATATCATATGGTTTAGCATATGTAATGTCGTAATTATCTTTTAATCTAAAATAATCAGCTGCTTGTGTACCTGGATTGCATGAAAGGTAAATAATCCTCTTAGGCTTCAATTCATTTAAAGATTTACATACATCTTTACCCAATCCTTCTCTAGCAGGGTCAACCATAACTACATCTGGTTTAACTTCTGTTTTAGCCAAGAATTTAATTACATCAGCTTTAACAAATGTTACATTTTTCACATCATTATTTTCTTGATTAAGAATAGCTGATGCATATGAAGCTCCATTTCTTTCAACTCCATAAACATGTTTTGATTTTTTGGCCGCTGTAAGTGTAATTGTCCCAATACCTGAATAAAGATCGAATACAGTCATATTTTTATCTAAATATTTCATCATTTTGAAATAAGCTGCTTCTGCAACTTCTTTATTTACTTGATAGAAAGCATTTAAGCCGACAATAAACTTAATTCCACACATTGTATCACTTGTAAATTTCTTATCTGTCCTATTACCACTGATAGTTGTATCCAACTTACGAATGATAACATTACCCTTCATTCTTGTTTTTGGTTTGATATCTGTTAATAAGAAATCATCAAGTTCAATCACCTCATTAGTTCCTCGTTTGTGGAAACCTCCATCATGAAGTGTAATTTTATTTCTGTATCTAAATTGTTTTTCACCAATAAACATCTCATCTAATTCAATATCTATTTTTGCATTACTTTTAAATGCCTCGATAATCTTATTATTTTTAAATCTTGTTTGTTCCACTCTATCCATATGTAGAATTTCATATCCGCCAATTTCAAGGTGATTCTTTGGAAGATCCTTTCTTCTACTTCTTGAATATTCTGTAATCCTTGTAATCTTTGCCCGTCCTCATTTTTCTTTCTCCATTATTATTTTACAATCCGCTGTTTCTCCAACGATTAATCCAGGTACGTAAAATACCTTTCCTCCGTATATGGCAATTCCTTCACCATTAGTGTTATATCCTGTTGCTGTTAATTTCATGTATTCATTATAAAGCAATAAAGCAATAAAAAAAATAAAAGCAATGCTTTTATAATATTTTTAAATTTCATCTGGTTTATTATCAATAATTTTTACTAAATTATTCAATAGGGAAACGATAGTCATTGGGCCTACACCTCCAGGGTTAGGCGTAATTCATGAAACCTTTGGCTCTATATTTTTAAAATCAACATCACCAACTATTTTTCCATCTATTCTTGAAACTCCAACATCGATAATGACAGACCCTTCTTTCACCATATCTTCAGTTATTAAATGCGGAACACCAGCTGCTGAAATTAGTATATCAGCACCCATGGTATGACGAGCTAAATCCTTAGTCTTTGAAAAACAAATCGTTACTGTTGCATTTTCATTCATCATCATTTTTGACAATGGTGAACCAACTATTTTAGACCTACCAATAATAACTACATCTTTTCCTTCAATTTCAATATTGTGATGTTTCAATAAAGTGATGATACCCAATGGTGTACAAGCTCTTAACCCTTCTTCACCTTCATACATCTTCATAGTATTTATAGGATGTAATCCATCAACATCTTTTTTTGGATCTATTTCTCTAATAATTTTTGTTTTTGAAATATGTTCAGGTAATGGGAATTGAACAATTAAACCATGAATAGATTCATCACCATTAACTTCCCTTATTTTCTTTATTAGTTCTTTTTCTGAAATTGTTTCCGGTAAAAGAATTTCAGAATATTTTATACCTATTGATTCACAAGCTTTCTTTTTATGTCTTAAATAAATTATTGAAGCAGGATCATCTCCAACTCTAATGATGGCCATATGCGGATTGATTCCTTTTTCCTTAATTGATTCCACTCTTATTGCTAATTTTTCTTTAATTTTTCTGGATGTTTCTCTACCATTTAAAAGTTGTGCCATTATTTCTCCTTACCAATATCTTTTCTGAAAAAGAATTCTTTATTATTTTCTAACGTTTTTAATTTTGCGTAAATATTTTTTCTAGCCTCTTGAATCGTATCTGCAACCTCATAAGCCAATATAACTCTTCCTCCATTGGAAATAAGTTCACCTTTGTTATTTTCACTAATTCCCATATTAAAATATTTTAAATTGTTAGGTATGTTCAATGTAGCACCTTTTGAATAAATAGAAGGATATCCTTCTTTTGCTACAACAACACCAATACAACTCTTTAAATTATACCTAATAGTTATCGGTTTATGGTTTACCATTTTATCAAAAATATCGGCTAGATCATTTTCTATAATAGGCATCAACCCTTCAGTTTCTGGATCACCAAACCTAACATTAAATTCAATTGTATAAATACCAGTTTTCGTCTTCATTAAACCAGCATAAAGTACACCCTCATATTCAATACCTTTCTCCGATAAACCTTTGATGATTGGTTTCACAATTTTTTCAACACCATATTCAATGTCTTCATCAGTAATATCTGCAAGCGAAGTTATTATACCCATACCTCCAGTATTTAAACCTTTATCACCATCATATGCTTTTTTATAATCTCTAACTACCTTTAACGGAAAAATACCGGAGCGATTTACAAAAGCTAATAGAGAAAATTCCACACCATCTAAAAACTCCTCAATAACAACTTTCTTTCCTGAATTAAAAACATCTTCTTCCAATACTTTTTGTAGGAAATCTTGAGCTTCGCCCATTTCCCGAGCTATGAGAACACCTTTACCTGATGCTAAACCATCAGCTTTTATAACAATCGGTCACTTATTGAAGTCTTGAACATATGTTATTGCTTCATTATAATCATTTGTTTCAATGGAAGATGCTGTAGGTATTGAGAATTCTTTCATCATTTTTTTTGCGAATGCTTTTGAACCTTCTAATTGTGCAGCTTTTTTAGATGGACCAAATACTTTAATCTTATTTTTTCTTAGTAAATCAGATAAACCAGCGCACAATGGAATTTCTGGGCCAATAATTACAATATCAATTGATTCTTTTAAACTCAATTTCAAAATATCATCATGTTTATCAATTTCAATATCGTGCGACGTTAATTTAGGATTTTTTCTCACTGACCTAGGTAATATATGTACACGTTCTACTTTTGTTGATTGAAGGAGTTTTCAAGCGATTGCATCCTCTCTTCCTCCATTTCCAATAATTAAGAATTTCATTAGTGTTTGAAGTGCCTTTTCTTAGTGAAAACCATAATAATCCCATGTTTATCAGCTGCTTCAATAACTTCTTTATCCTTAATAGATCCACCAGGCTGAATTATTGCTTTTATTCCAGCTTTAGCTGCGTTTTCTATAGAGTCTGGCATAGGGAAAAATGCATCGGAAGATAAGAATGAATTAGTCACCTTATCCCCTGCTCATTCGATTGCTATGTTAGTTGAACTTAATCTATTCATTTGACCAGCACCAATACCAATTGTTCCTCCATTTTTTCATAGTAGTATTGCATTTGACTTAACATTCTTAATAGCTTTTCAAGCGAGATCCAATTGTTTCATATCTTCTTTTGATGGTTTGATTTTTGTTACAACCTCATAGTCTTCAATGCCTTCGGAGATAGTATCAGCTTGTTGAATCAATAAATCACTACCTACAGAAACATATCTTTCGGATTGTTGAACTTTCTCACGCAATCCCATAGTTAAGAGTCTTATGTTTTTCTTTTTGGTTAACAATTCAAAAGCATCTTTTTCAAACTTAGGCGCAATTACTATTTCTAAGAAAATTTTAGAGATTTTTTCAGCAACCTCTATTGTCACAGGTTCGTTCATAGCGATAATTCCACCGAATATAGATACCGAGTCGGAACTATAAGCTTTTTCTCATGCTTCAATAGCAGTTTTTCCAAGACCTATCCCACATGGGTTCATATGTTTTAAAGCTACAACTGCAACTTCTTTCATTTCTCCAAATTCAGAAATTATCTCAACAGCTGAATTAGCATCTTGAATATTATTGTATGATAATTCCTTACCTCATAATTGTTTGGCGTTTGTTAATGACAACTTATCCCTCAATACACCTTTGTATCATCTTGCTTCTTGGTGAGAATTTTCACCGTATCTTAACTCTTGTTGTAACTCAAAAGTAATTGTTTTTTTATCAACCTTACTTCCTGTCTCTTTGATTAAGTAATTAGCAATGATAGAATCATATGCTGCAGTTTCTGAAAAAACTTTTGCCGCAAGTTTTGCCCTTGTTTCTAATTTAGTATTTCCATTTTCTTTGATTTCTTTTAATACTGTATTGTAATCCTCAACCTTTGTAACAACGGTAACAAATTTATAATTTTTAGCTGCTGATCTCAACATTGATGGTCCACCTATATCAATCTTTTCAACCATAACTTCGTGTGGTTGATTCGCCAATAAATTTTCTTTAAAAGGATATAAATTAACACAAACCAAATCAATTCCTTCTATGTCATTATTTTTCATTTGTTTTATATGATTTTCATTATCCCTAACTCCTAATAAACCCCCATGAATTTTTGGGTGCAACGTTTTAACCCTTCCATCTAACATCTCTGGGAAACTCGTATATTCATCTATTGATTTAACTTCTAATTTTGCGTTTTGCAAATGTTTTAAAGTTCCTCCTGTTGAAAGTATTTCGAACCCATTATCAATTAATCCTTTTGCGAATTCTGCAACTTTTGTTTTATCCGAAACCGAAATTAACGCTTTTTTCATATTTATTTGCTCCTTATTGTTTTCTCAATTATTTTGGGGTAATATTTTCATTCTAATTCATGAATTTGTTTTTCAAATTTTTCAATCCCCTTGTTTCTATCAATCATTATTGAAACTTGTTCAATAATTTCTCCTGTATCAACACCTGAATCCACAAAGTGGATTGTAATACCACCTCTTTGCTCTCCTGCATAGAAAGTATCTTTTATAGCACTTTTACCTGGAAACTTTGGCAAAAGGGAAGGGTGTACATTAATCATTCTTTGACTCCACTCTAATAAATCAAATTTTAAAATTAACATATAACCAGCTAAAACAACTAAATCAATCTTGTTTTCACTTAAAGTCTCAGATATAGCCTTTTCTTGTTCTTGTCTAGTTTTGAAATCATTTAATTCAAATATTTTATATTTAACATCAAGGTTCTTAGCTCTTTGTATTCCATATGCATCTTTTTTATTAGAGATACACATTGCAACCTCTATATCCTTCACATTTTTAAAATGCTCCACAATTGCTTGGAAGTTCGAACCGTTACCAGATAACATGATGGCAATTCTATACAAAAATAACTCCCGGGTTCTTTGTAACAACCCCAATTGCTTGTGCCTTAGTGTTTAGTCTACTTAAGAATTCAATGATTTCTTTACTTTCACTAGGTTTAACAATCATGATATAGCCAATACCCATATTGAATACAGAGAACATTTCTTTTTCTTCTATATTCCCGAGTTTTTGTATTTCCTTAAAGATTTTAGGAATTTCTCAAGATTCTTTTTTTATTTCAAACCCCATACCTTTATTAACAGATCTTGGAAGATTCTCATAAAATCCACCTCCTGTAATATGAGCCATTGAATTAATTTTGAATTTACTTATAACCTCTAAGACGGGTTTCACATAAAGTTTTGTTGGTTTAAGTAAACTTTGATTCATTTCTTTTGAAACTTCCTTACCCTTAATAACATCTCTAATCAATGAAAAACCATTAGAATGAGGGCCAGATGAATCCAACCCTATAACTACATCGCCCTCTAAAACATCATTGATATCTATCATTTTTTCTTTTTCAACAACACCTACGGCAAATCCAGCTAAATCAAAATGTCCTGTTTTATACATCCCAGGCATTTCTGCAGTTTCTCCACCTATCAATGCTGTCTCCACTTCGCAACAAGCATCAGCTATTGATTTAATAACTGAAGTTGCAACTTTTGGTTCTAATTTACCTGTGGCAAAATAATCTAAAAAGAATAGTGGTTTTGCTCCTGACGTAATAATGTCATTAACACACATGGCAACTAAGTCCTGTCCGATTGAATATTGTTCATTTTCAATAGCTAATAACAATTTAGTGCCAACCCCATCTGTTCCTGAAACTAATACTGGTTTTTCATATTTTTGTAATTCATATAATCCACCAAAACCTCCAAGAGAAGATAAAACATTGTTATTCATAGTCTTTTTAACAAAAGGTTTTATTCCTTCAATAGTTTTATAACCGGCATCAATATCAACACCTGCATCTTTGTAATTTTTATTCATATATTTTTCCTTTGTTTTCTGTTGGATAAACTCCATCGAAATACGTTAATAATGTTTGATGATTTAATATCTCACTTAATGTTTTAATTGGCAAGAATTCCAAAGAATTCACACCTAAATGTTTTGCCAATTCATCTTTGTGCATATTATTTGAAATTAATTCACTTTTTGAAGAAACATCAATCCCATATACAGCCGGGAATTTAAATTCAGGAGCACCAATTCTTAAGTGGATTTCTTTTGTTCCTGCTTTTTTTAGTAAATTAATAATTGTTTGGATTGTTGTACCCCTTACGATTGAATCATCAATCAACACAATCCTTTTACCTTCAAGAACTTGGTAAGAAGCCATTAATTTCGCCATAACCATTCTTTCTCTTTCTGATTGATTTGGAGCTATAAATGATCTTGCGATATACCTATTTTTAATTAACCCGAATTCCAAGGGAATTTTTGATGTTTCTGAAAAACCCAATGCACAAGAAATTGCCGAATCAGGCACTGGAACAACTAAGTCAGCATCAATTGGAAACAACTCAGCTAATTTATTGCCAGTTTCTTTTCGAAACTCTTGAACAACAACTCCATTGATCACGTTATCAGGTCTTGAAAAGTAAATATATTCCATCGAACACGGAAGTGTTTTTGTATCTGATGTGTAATAGTGTGAATTCAGACCACTCTGATCAATAACAACTATTTCAGCGGGTTTAACTTCCCTAAAGAAACGGACATCATTAATTGTTAATGCCGATAATTCTGAAGCAAAGAAATACGAATCTTTTTTCTTACCTATAACAAATGGTCTAATAGCAAATTTATCTCTTATTGCATATAATTTTCCGTTAATTATAATTAACAGTGAAAATGCACCTTCTATTTTATTGCATACCTCTTTCAATTTTTCAATAATAGTATTTTTAGTAGATAACAGAAACAAATGTCCAATCAATTCTGTATCACTTGTTGAAATAATTTCAATATTTTTTTCTTCCAATTCTTTCCTTATATTTGTTGAATTAACTAAATTACCATTATGAACAATGGCAATCTTATAACCTTTTTCATCAAAAACAAAAGGATGTGCATTAACACGTTCATTAATCCCTGTTGTAGCATATCTAACATGACCAATTTTAATATCTCCGTTTTTGATTTTGTCAGTATTTTCTTTTTTAGAAAACACTTCAGAAACCAATCCAATATCTTTGAAATATTCTATTTTATTATTTTTCCATGCTGCCGCTCCACAAGCATCTTGCCCTCTATGTTGTAGGGAATGTAATGCAAAATTAACAACCTCTTTTTCTTTTGGTGGATTATAAACACCAAAAAGTCCACATTCTTCTTTTATTTTAGGATCCACATTGCACCCCTAATCTTTTTTCTATTTCTTTATAAGCTTCAACAACATCCCCCATATCTCTACGGAATCTATCTTTATCAAGTTTCTTGTTAGTTTTTTTATCTCAAAGTCTTGAAGTATCTGGTGAAAGTTCATCAGCAAGAATAATTTCTCCTTGTTCATCAATTCCATATTCAGCCTTAAAGTCAACCAACTCTATACCAATTGATTCATATAACTCTATTAGTATCTCGTTAATTTTTGATACATCTTGATAAATAATATCTAATTGTTCTCTTGAAACAAGTTCCAATGAAATTGCATGGTAATCATTCAACAAAGGATCTCCAAGATCATCATCCTTATAAGAAATTTCCAATGTTCTTTGTGTTAATTTTTTTCCTTCTTCAATTCCATACCTTTTTGAAAAAGAACCAGCAGCAATATTTCTAACAATTACTTCAAGAGGTATGATTTTTACTTTTTTACACAATTGTTTCCTTTCATCAATTCTTTTTATGAAGTGGGTTTTTATCCCATTCTTTTGTAGATGTAAGTAAATATATTCAGTTATTTTATTGTTTATCAAACCTTTATTAGAAATTTGTGTTTTCTTTTCTCCATTAAAAGCTGTTGCATCATCCTTATAGTGGATGATAATTTCATTTTCTTTTTCTCCTTGAAAAAGAATTTTTGCTTTTCCTTCATAAATTTTATTCATTTTTAACTCCCTTGAAGTATTCAACCCCATTTTTTATAATGTTTTGTTTTTTATTGCCATATATATTTTTAAAATTACCTTGCTCAAATCTTTCTGTATGCGACATCTTCCCTAATATCAATCCATCCTTAGAAGTCATTCCTTCAATTGCAAACATCGAACCATTAGGGTTAAAGGATGAATCCATAGTAACTTGACCTTTTAAATCTACATATTGAAATGGAATTTGACCATTTTCAAACAATTTCCTAGCTTCAGCTTCACTTACTATAATCCTTCCTTCTCCATGCGACATAGCTAACGTGTGTTTTTCACCAATTTTGAATTTGTTGGTTCATGGCGAATTATTAGAAGTTACTTTAGTGGTCACAAATTTTGCTACATGTTTATTTATTGAGTTCTTATAAAGCATAGGTTCTGAGCCTTTAAAATCAATAAACTTACCATATGGAACCAACCCTGTTTTAATTAACGCTTGGAATCCATTGCAAATACCTATTATCATTTTTTTATCTTTTATGTGTTGTTCAATTGCTTCTTTAACTCTTGGAGACTTCATAAATATAGCGATGAATTTTCCTGATCCATCTGGTTCATCAGTTGCGGAGAATCCACCCGGAATGCATAAAATGTGTGATTCTTTCAACTTCTCAACAAATTCTCTTTGAGAAACCAATAATTGTTTTGTAGTTAAATTATTAATAATTATTTGTTCGCATTTTGCACCTTCGTATTCAAATTCCTTTTGTAAATCGTCTTCGCAATTAGAACCAGGAAAAACGGGAATAAGTACTCTAGGCTCTTTAATTTCTTCGGTATACTTAAAGGTTTTTTTAGAATTAAATGTTTTATTTATCACATTATTTTCTACTTCAAATTTCAATGGGAAAACTTCTTCAAGCACCGATTCATTAATATCATTTAATTCACCAATATCAAAAACCTTTCCTTGGATGTGAATATCTTTTGTTGTTTCACCAATTTTTTTAAAATATTCTTCACTTAATTCTTCTGTAGTTTCAATTATTATCGAACCTTTCTTAAATGAGAAGGCTTCTCCCAATAATTTTTCATTAGTGATTTTAAAACCAATTTTGTTTCCAAAGGTCATTTTTGTCAATGATGGCAATCACCCACCTTCCTCAACAACGAATGAAGATGTGATTTGATTGTTATTATGCATTTGTTCAATTTTTTCAAAGGTTTCTTTTGTTTTTAAAAGATTTATTTGCAACATTTCATTTGTTGGTATTTCAATCAAATAAAGATTTGTGCCTATATTTTTTAAATCAGCAGTGATTATTTTTTCAGCTTTTACAACATTAATAGCAAAAGCAATTAATGTTGGGGGAACTGTTATATCGCCATATGTTCCAGACATCGAATCTTTCCCTCCGATAGATGGCACCTCCAATAAAATTTGAGCTTCCAATGTCCCTAATAATGATTGGATCGGTTTCGACCATGTTCGCTTATTGTTCATTCTTTCAAAATATTCCTGGTATGAAGCTTTTGTATTCTTCAGAGGAACCCCACTAGCAATTAATTTCGCTATAGAAGTAACTACAGAGTATTGTGCTGCAAGGAATGGAGATTCATTAGCTAATTCTGGAGCATAACCATGTGATGCAACGGAAACGGTGTTAGTGAATCCTTTTGTAGGTATTTTTTGAGCGGATATTTGAGATGGTGTTGTTTGATACTTTCCACCGTAAGGTGAAACCACAGTTCCTCTACCTATTGATGAATCAAACATTTCTTGAAGTCCTCTTTGCGACGCTACATTCAACGACTTCATAGTTTCAATAAAACGTTCTTTTGAATAAGCCCCTTCAATGAAAGGAGTCACATCTCATTTTTCATCTATAAGAACATCGGTTTTTTTATCAGTTCCATTAGAAGAAATGAAATGTGAATCTAAATTAAATACTTGTTCTTCTTGAAACTTCATAATAACTTTTTTATTATCAGTGATAGTTGCGACATGTGAAGAATCTAGATTTGATTCTTTACATAACTTCTCAAATTTTTCTTTATCTTTAGATTCAATAACATATGACATTCTTTCTTGCGATTCAGAAAGAGCTATTTCCATTGGAGAAAGACCTTTATATTTAAGAGTGATTTTATCTAAATATATTTCTATTGATTCAGCTAATTCAACCAATGCAACACATGCTCCTCCCGCTCCAAAATCATTTGATTTTTTTATCAAATTTGTAAATTGATGATTTTTAGTTAGTTTTTGAATTTTTCTCTCGATTATAGCATTACCTTTTTGAACCTCAGCAGATGCATTTTCCTTAATATCTTTAGTTTGTTTTTTAGAAGAGCCAGTAGCTCCGCCAATTCCATCTCTACCAGTTCCTCCACCAACCATCATTACAATATCTCCAGGTTTCGCTTCTTCTCTTTTTATTTCAGATGCTTTAATTGCACCCACCACGAATCCAGTTTCAAGTCTTTTTGCAAGAAATCCTTCATCATAATATTCTTTAACATGAGTCGTAGCCATACCTATTTGATTACCATATGAAGAGAAACCATCGGCTGCAGTTCTTGTTATATAAGCTTGAGGCAACTTATTTGGTAGTACTTCACTTTTTAAGGGGTTTGCAGAACCCGTTATCCGCATACCTTGAAATGTATAAGCTCTACCTGACAATGTATCTCTAATAGCCCCTCCCAAACATGTTGAAGCACCTCCAAAAGGTTCTATTTCAGTTGGATGATTATGAGTCTCATTTTTAAACATCAATAAATATTCGTGTTCTTTATCATCTTCATCAACCAACACTTTAAATGAATTCGCATTAATTTCATTTGTAATTTCCAAATCATTTAATTTGTTTTTCTTTTTCAGAACCCTGGCACCATGTGTTGCCATATCCATTAGATTTATATTTTTATGATTATTTATTTCAATCCGTTGTTCTATGTATTTTTTTCAAGCTTTTTTAATAATTTTAGATTCAACGCTTTTACCAAATTCAATATTTTTAAGTTCTGTTAGAAACGTTGTATGCCTACAATGATCCGATCAATATGTATCCAACATTTTTATTTCCAATAAATTAGGATCCCTCCCATTCTCTTGGAAATAACTTTGAATGAATTTTAAATCATCAAAATCAAAAGAAAATTTATTTAAAGAATGATATTCTTTTAGCTGTTCTGTATTAAATTGAACAAATCCCTCAACTACTGGCACGTCCATTGGTGTATCATGTATATCCATCTCGATTTTATTTAAATCTTTTTTTCTATATTCAATTGGATTTATTATTTTTTCATATATTTGTTTTACCTTTAATTCTGAAACTTCTTTTTTAATCTCAATAATGACACTGGTAATGATAGTTGTGTTGTTTTCGTGAGATAAACTTAGTGATTGTTGAACAGCATCCGCTCTCTTATCATATTGACCTGGTTTGTATTCGTATGCGATGATAGTTCCTTTTAATTCCGAAACTTTTTTTCTGATATCAGTTACTTCAGAAAATATAATTTCTAACAATTCTTTTTCACGAGACAAATCAATAGCGTCATAACCAATATAAACCTCAACATCTTCTCAATCAACATTAATCACTTTTGAAATCTTTCCAACTATTTCTTTCTTGTTGTTGTCAAACCCTTTTTTCTTACCTATTAGATATCTTTTATTCATTTCTTCCTCCTTCGATGATGCTTACAATTTTTTCATATTCACTTTTTTTCTTTATATTTATGTGCGCCATTTTCCTGCCTTTTTTTATGAATGTTTTGTAATAATCGTGAGAAATAATATCCTCATTGTCAAAGTAACCTAAATATTTATAGTTTTCCCCTATTAAATTGACCATATAGGTTTCTTGAAGCATTTTAGGACGTTCAATCTTTAGTCCAATAATAGCTTTAATATGTTGTTCGAATTGAGAAATATCACACCCTTCTTGAGTTAAATGACCTGAATTATGAGGTCTTGGAGCCATTTCATTTATTATTAATTCTTCACCAATTACAAAGAACTCTATGCAGAATGTTCCCACATAATTAAATTCCTCCATTATATTCTTTGCTATGATTTCCCCTTCATTAAAAAACTTTTGATATTTATATTCCATTTCAGAAGAAAATAATATTTGATCCTTGTGTTTATTTCTTGTTACAGGAAAAGCAAAGGTATTATTAAATTTATCTCTAGTTGCAACAACACTAATCTCATAATCAAAGTCAATAAATTCCTCTAATATGTATGAATTTTTAGAGAAATCTAATTTTTCTATTTCCGAAAGATCATTCTTTTGGATTAAATATTGACCCTTTCCATCGTATCCACCTTCAGTTGTTTTCAAAATCGCTTTTTCAACAATAAACTCTTCAACCTCATCTATTGATTTAGGTACGCAAAAAGCAGCGGTCTTGTAACCTAACTGCTTTATAAACGTTTTTTCTTTAATTCTATTTTTTGAAATTGCATTAGCAATGATTCCTTGAGGTAGTTTTTTTGAGAAATTCGCAAGAACTTCTTCATTAATATTTTCAAATTCATATGTAATAACTTCGTTTTTGCGTGATTGCTCTTCAATCACAACTTTATCTGTGAATTCTGCAGCAACCACAACATTTGCATACTTAGAAGCCGAACAATCTTTATTCGGATCAATTATTGAAATATTTAATGAGTATTTAGGTGCAAACTCTGACATCATCATGCCTAGTTGACCCCCTCCGATTATCAACACTTTTTTATAGTTCTTCATTTAAAACACGCTCCTTTTGAGAACACATAAACTTCTCCATTTTTTCTTCGAGAATTTTATCTTGCAGAGATAATATCCTGATAGCCATCAAAGCTGCATTCTTAGCACCCGATTCGCCAATTGACATTGTTGCAACTGGAACTCCTCCTGGCATTTGGACGATACTTAACAGTGAATCCACCCCGTTTAAAGTTTTTGACTTAACAGGAACTCCAATGACAGGCAACGTTGTTAAAGATGCTACCATTCCTGGTAAATGTGCCGCTCCACCAGCTCCCGCTATAATTATTGAAATATTATTTTCTTTTGCTTGTTTAGCAAATTCCACCATATATTCAGGTGTTCTATGTGCACTAACTATTTTAGCTTCATACTCCACACTAAAATCTTCCAATATTTTCATTGCGTTTTCCATTGTTGGTAAATCTGATTTTGAACCCATGATAATTGATACTTTCATTTTCCTCCATTTAACTAATATACCCTTATTATATGGAAGAAAAATAAAATGATTTTTACAAAAATGTTAAATTAAAATAGCAGATTTGAGTAGAAGTTTTGTTGCTAAGAAAGGCTTAAAAGAATGAATAAACTGGGTGGACAAATAAATAAAGTTATAGGACAAAATTTTACACTACAGAATAATTAGGGAATTCTTTTTAGGAATATTCTCGTGTAAAATGACTCAAAAAAAATACCGATATAAAATCAGTATTTTTAAAATATCATTTTGTTATTTAATAAGTTTAGCTAATGTTTTAACTAATGGACCCATACAATCACCTTTAACATCAGCTGTTCCAGCGATGTCGAAGTGGATGTAAGGAACATCTTCTGTAAATTCTTTTAAGAACATAGCAGCTGATGATGACCCACCCATACCTGTAAGGTCTGTATTTTTAAGATCTGCAACATTTGAATTTTTGATAAATCTTGAGAAATCTGAGTGGAAAGGCATTCTTCACACTAATTCATTTTGTTCTGCAGCTGTTTTCTCAACCATTTTTCAATCTGCATCTTCTGTCGCTCAAACACCTGTGTAAGTATTTCCTAAAGCAACAAGTACTGCACCTGTTAATGTAGCTACATCAATAATTCTTGTAGCATTAAGTTTTCTAACAGCATATGTAATACCATCAGCTAGAACTAATCTACCTTCAGCATCAGTGTTGTTGATTTCAACTGTTTTACCATTCATAGAAGTTCAAACTGAATCAGGAAGTCCTGCAGTTTTTGATACTTTGTTATCTGTAAGTGGAGCAACTATTGATATATTAGCTTTTGGTTTGAATTGTGAAATTGCTTTCATAGCTCCAACTACAACAGCTGATCCTGACATATCATATTTCATTCCAAGGATGTTTCTACCAGTTTTGATATTCATACCCCCAGCATCAAATGTAATACCTTTACCAACCATAACAGTTTTTTCTTTAGAAGATTTATCTCCCTTGTATTCCATAACAACAACTCTAGCGTCATCATTTGATCCCATATTAACAGCTAATAAAAGACCCATTCCAAGTTTTTCAATTTCTGATTTTTTAAGAACTTTAACTGAAACGTTTGAAACTCCATCAAATTCTTTCTTGTAAATGTCTGCAAGTATTGTTGAAGTACATTCATTTGGTGCCATGTTTTGAGCATTACGTACAAACGCTTGTGCTTCCGCAAGGATTAATGATTCTTTCGCAATTTCTTTTGATTCTGCTTTTTCAACATTAATAAGAATGATTTCCTTCGCTTTTTTATTTGCATCTTTACCTGTTTTTTTATTTCAAGTAATAGTTGTTTGGAACATTACATCTTCAATAAATAATTTTGTAACTTGTTCTTCCTTAACGTTTTTTGCGATAAATGTTGAAGCATCAACATTAAATCCACGTTTGTTTTCAGCAACAATTTTCTTGATAGCAGTTTTTAATGTATCAACAGTGTAATCTGCTTTTTTACCAAGGTAAATATATGCTTCCTGTTTTGTAGGGAATACTGTAATAGTATTTTTTTCTTGTAAAACTTCTTTAGGCATTTTTGATTTATCAAAAACCGCAACTAAAGTGAAAAGTGTTTTCTTTCCTTTTCCTAATTTAATCATTTTTTCTCCTTTATGATTTTAAATCTATATTAATTTTAACACTTAGATAATTTTTTTCTACTTCAAATTATCAACAAATAAAAAAATCCTTAAATGGATTTTTATTTAACTAATTGTTTTAATCATTTAATTTCTTTTGACTTTAATTGTCTATATGCACCTTTTTGTAATCCAGCACATGTAAGTCCTGCAAATTCAAGTCTTGAAAGCGATTGAACCCTTACCCCAACTAATTCAAATAATCTTTTAATGTGGTGATATTTACCTTGTGTAAGAGAAATCAAATATGCTTTTGCATCCACTTTTTGAATAATTTGTTCAGATGTTTCACCATCTAATGAAACTTTTTTGGAATTTAAGAAATTCAATTCTTGTTCCGTTAAAGGTCTTTCTAATCTTGCTCTATATGTTCTTGGTATTTGACTAGAAGGGTGCATTAGTTTATTTGCTAACTCTCCATCATTTGTAAGTATCAAAGTACCAGTTGTATTGTAATCAAGTCTTCCAACAGGGAATACGTAAACGTTTTCCTTGATAATATCCACTACCGTTGTTCTTTCTCTATCATCACTTAGCGATGTTATAGTTTTTAACGGTTTATTCATTATGTAGTAAACGTGTTGTTGTTTGATTAACGGAATTCCATTTACTAAAATATCGTCTTTGAATGATGCTTTATCTCCTAATTTTGCATATTCACCATTTACTACTACCTTACCTTCTTTTATTAATTCTTCAGCTTTTCGACGTGAAGCCACCCCGGCTTGAGAAATAAGTTTTTGTATTCTTTGTTCATTTATCATAAGTGAATTATAAAGGAATAAATAGAGTTTAGAGAAACATTTTTTTATGTTAACTACTTATAAAAAACACTGTAAAAATAAGTGGTAATTAATTATCAAATAAAAAAATAACCCAAACGGGTTATTACTATCAATTAGTATAATTCATGAGCATAGAATTGTGTTGTAGGAAGATTCTTTTTATCATTAAGAATTTTCTTAGCTTCATCATATAAATCAGCAATTGTTTTAGATTTAAGGACGACTTTATTATTTAATATTTTTTCTAATTTCTCTTTAAATTGTTTGATCTGTTCATTTGAATGTGCATCAGCAACAATTTTTTCACCTATTGCGAAATTCTTAACTTTTGAAAGTTGTTTGATTTCACTAAGTCTAGCAATGATTTCTTTTAATTCATCACCATTAATTATTGTTTTAATTGAATTCCTATTGAATTTCTTATTTTCTTTATCGATAGTTTCATCATTATTTCCAAGAGCTGAATTCAATGCCGTATTTACAACTGCATTTGCTTCATCAATTTTTTTCATCAATTCTTTCTCTTGTGTTTTTTTAACGTCTTTTAATACATTAATATCAGTTTGAGCTTCATTAACATCAGTTTGAGCTTTGTCAGCTTTTGTTGTTGCATCGGTTAATACAGTGTCAGCTTGATCTTTATCTTTTGTTAATGATGTGATTGCGGCTGCGTTGTTATCAACATCAGTTTGAGCTTTGTCAGCTTTTGTTGTTGCATCAGTTAATGCAGTGTCAGCTTGATCTTTATCTTTTGTTAGTGATGTGATTGCGGTTGCGTTGTTATCAACGTTTGTTTGTGCATCAGATGTTTTTGCTTGTGCATCTTGGTGTGCTTTATCAGCTGTCGCTTTGTTAGTATCAAGTTTTTTGATTGCTAATGTGTTATTATCAACATCAGTTTGAGCTTTGTCAGCTTTTGTTGTTGCATCAGTTAATGCAGTGTCAGCTTGATCTTTATCTTTTGTTAATGATGTGATTGCGGTTGCGTTGTTATCGACGTTTGTTTGTGCATCGGATGTTTTTGCTTGTGCATCTAAAAGTTTATTTTCAACTTTCTTCAATAGTGCTTTAAGTTTTTTGATTTGTTCATCGTTGTTTTTTGATTGTTTTTTGTTTAATTCACTTTTTTGTTCAAGCGTTTTTTCGTTATTATTGTTTGTTTCATATTCTTTGTGTAATTTCGAATTATTTTGAGTTGTTTCTTTGATTTCTGTTTTGGTTTTATCAGCGTCATTATTTAAACGTTTTAATTCACCTTGTTTATTTTTTAAATCTTCTCTTAATTCTGATTTAGTTTTTTTATCTTGGAAACCTTTCAATTTATTCTTGATATGTTTCATCTTTTTAGTTACCGTTGAAATAGTGTGCTTAATACCTCTAATTTGTCTTTCTAAGTCACGAATCTTACCGGAATTTTGAGAATTTCTTAAATTATGACCACCCTTATTATTTGGTTTACTTAATTCAGCTTTCAATTCTCTTTCTCTATCCGCTAATCTTTTCTTATAAGATGGCATTAATTTTTCTATTCTTTTAGCGTTTTCTAAATTCCTTGCTAACTTAGGAGGTATTTTTGGTTTCTTGTCAGGAGCAACTTTAATTTCTTCATTTATCTTTTTAATGTCTTTTTCAACTTCGCTTATTTTTGTTTCTACATCTTTTAAATGTTGATTTTCATCGCGTAGTTTATCTCAACCTTTATCCACCTTCTCTTTTGCTGTCTTAATGTTATTTTTAATTGTTTCCAATTGTTTTTTGAAGGCATCATCAGTATTTTTAAAGTTCTTTTGGTCTTCTAAAGCTTTTTTTAATTTAGATAAAATATCTGCTTTTTGTTTTTTAAGTGTTGCTTCATTAGTTTTTGCATCAGAAAGTTTTTTGTTTAGATCAGCTGTTTTTGCTACTTCTGCATCAAGTTTTGCTTTTGCATCACTAACTGCTTGAGTTGCTTTATCTTGCGCTGCTTTTGCACCTTTAGAAATTTTAACTAAGTTTGCTGTTTTAGCTTTTTCATCTGCTAGAGCTTGAGTTGCTTTATCTAGTTCGTCTTTTGCTGTTGCTTCATTAGTTT
>NZ_PSZP01000080.1 GCF_004335995.1 Mycoplasma todarodis | reverse complement strand
ACGAGTAAATCCACCTGTAATATCTTCAACACCAGCAACCCCTCCTGTATGGAATGTACGCATTGTTAGTTGTGTACCAGGTTCACCAATTGATTGAGCGGCAATAATACCAACAGCTTCACCAATATTAACGATCCTGTTTGTGGCTAAGTCAACACCATAACATTTCTTACATACACCATGACGTGTATGACATCCTAGGATTGATCTAATTTCAACAACATCAATACCAGCATTAGCAATTTTAGCTGCTAATTTAGCTGTTACTAATTCTCCTGATTGAGCAAGAATTTCACCATTCTTGTCGAATACAGTTTTATTGATAAATCTACCTGTAATACGTTCTTCCATTGAAACAATTATTGTATTTGTTTTTGTATCAATGATATTTTTAGCTGAGAAACCAAAGTCTGAGAAACAATCTTCTTCTTTAACAACGATATTTTGAGCAACATCAACTAGACGTCTAGTTAGATAACCAGATTTAGCTGTGTTAAGAGCAGTATCGGTAAGACCTTTACGAGCCCCGTGTGTTGATGAGAAGAATTCGAAACCAGTAAGACCTTCTAAGAATGATGATTTAACCGGAACTTCAATTGTTGATTTAACAAGAACGTCATTTTCCGCATCAGCCTTAAATGTCTTAGAGTTGTTGGCCATAAGACCACGCATACCAGCAAGTTGAACGAAGTTGGCAATATTACCACGAGCACCAGATTCCATC
>NZ_PSZP01000012.1 GCF_004335995.1 Mycoplasma todarodis | reverse complement strand
TGCAGCTTCGTATAATTGGTGGATTAATCTAATCTGTGAAGAAGTACCCATTGTGTTGTATTTGTTTTTCTTAAAAGCTCATTGGATAAATTTAATCATGTAAGGTAATAAAATTAATAGAGCAAGTAGTCCTGCACTGACAAGGACTGCTGTTAAAATAGCTTGGTTTGACATTATTTTTCTCCTTTTTGTAATTGTTCTATATATATTCTACTTTTTTTCTTGAAGTATGTTGGTTCAATTTCACTTCTGTTAAAAATAGGACCACCAATAAATTCAATGTTTGTTGATAATATTAATTCTAATTCACTTTCTTTTGAAATTGCATGCGCTACTAATTTTGAATTAATTACTTTTGCAAACTTCAATAATTCAGCCATTAATCCAGTATTAAGCCTAGAAATAATAGTACTTTGGTAAATTGATTTATCTAAAAATATGTAGTTGGGTTTAAGTTTTGCAATTAACTCTGTTTGTTCATTTATATTGAAATTGAATATTGCAAATTGAATGCCTGTTGATTTTAATTTTCTCAACTTTTTGAGAAGTGACTTATCTTCAAACATGTTGAGAACTTTGGAATCAAAGGAAAGTATTACATTTTCTTTTGATTGTTTAAATCTTGCGAATGATGCAATTAATTCTTCGAACTCAAATTCATTACTCATAAATTTCTCTAAAGGATAGTAAACAACTATCGGTGTTTTGTTTCATCCATCTGACATTTTTAAAGCTTGAGCCGCATTATAAGAAAGGAGAACACTTTTGTAACCCATGTACTCCGCATACTCTTCAACGGATGCATATTTAACATCAAGAACATCCGTAGTTATCGGTAATGCAACATTAAGTGCAGTCCTTGTTTCTTTAAGAGAATATATGGGTGTGAACTCATTTGAAATAGACAATACTCCAATAGAGTTATCCAACGTCTTAATAGCTGCATAATCTGATGCTCTTTTCTTATAGACTTTTGGATCGAAAACAATAACTCTATTTCACCCTTTATTTCATCTTGAATATTCAAGAGCAAACTCTGCTTGTGATTGCATTTTAAAGATATCCTGTTCTTGTAAACCATAAACAACAATCCCAGCACGCATACTTAATTTTGCAGTTAGATCTTCTAACGAGTATTCACCCTCCATCTCTAACAACATTTTTTCTAAAGCTTTAAATGTCTCACCTTTAGTTCTAATTGCGCCCTTATTTTCTTCAATCACAGTTTTAAGGTCTGCCATTTCGTTTGTTGGTAAGAAGAAACCATATTGTGTACTATTAACTTTAAATAACGCAGCATCCTTTGAAACTGTACTTTGAACAATTTCTAATGCCATCTTTTCAAAATCATTTCAATTATTTTCAAGTTCTTTTGATCAATTCATTTCCAATATTACAAATAAAGCCTCAGAAACTTTTTTAGAACTTATCATATCTTGAATAACTTTTGCAGAAATAGATTCTCTATAGAACTTTAAAGTGTCATATGTCGATGATTCGTATAAAAGGTTTGCTGAACGCAAGAATCTCAATAAATATGAAATCAATAAGATTAAAACGATCGGAAGTAAGAAAGGCAATAGTGTTGCAAGTACAAATTGAACTGTAAACTCATAATTCAATTGTGTTGAAGATATACCTCACATGATGATAATGTTAGCGAACAAGAATATACTATTAATCAATAAAGAAAACTTCGGTTTCAAGAATGGTTTAATTAAAACTGTTAAAGTCATCGATACGAACATGATGGCAATGATGTAGTAAAAAACTTTATCAATAGGATATATAAACATTGAATAAAGCATAGAACCAATTATAGAAACACAAGATACAAAAGCTCCACGCAAGAATATCAACGTTAGACCAATCGAAATGTAGAAGTAGGGTTGAGAAAATTGAGAAGTTTGATAAAACACAATTTGGAAAATCAGTCCAAAAAGAGAGTAAACAACACCCTCAAGTGATTCGATTAATAATTTAGGGTAGTTTTTTCTTGTAATGTAATCTGACTTCTTACTTCTTTCGATTAAGAAGTAAAGACCAGAAAAGAAAACAATGAAAAATAGGATAGCAAGAACGTTAATAAAAATTTTCATACTAAATTATACATTACTACTATGTAGTAAAAAATGTTGTTTGTTGTTGGGGTCAAAAATGGCGTAAAAAAATGGTGGAGATGCCGGGAGTCGAACCCGGGTCCACACCAACCTTACACAAAGCGCGTCTACAGTTTAGTTCATTTTGGGATTTGCCTCTGTTGAATTCTAATAGAACGAAATCCTTCACAAAGGTTCTGCTATAGGTTCATTATGTTTTAGCAGATCCACATAACTACCCCTCGTGTAATACGTTAGGCCACCTCCGAGGAAAAAGTGGATTCACGCTAGTCGCTAATTAAGCGAAAGCTAGGTTGTTTGAAGCTGCTGAAGCGAAGAATAAATCTTGGTCAGTTACAGTTTCTTGTTTTTTATTTGTTGCATTTATTAATGCGCCTAGTCCCTTAAGGTTTGGAGACCACTGCAGCACAAAGGTCCGGTTGATCTGTCGAAGCCATTACACCCCCGTGATTGTTTTGCATATAAATTATACACCTTTAATGAGAAAAAACTTTTTATAACACCCAAAGTTTTATGACTTATATTTGTATATTTTTATAAATGCTAACAATGAACGAAACTAATAGATTTAATATTATTAAATAAGTTGAGACATGAAACTCAAATATCCATGGAAATCGCATTACTTAATAAAAAAATACTCATTAAAATGCAATAAAAAAGAACCCTACAGTTCTTTTATACATTGTATTGTTTTTTAATTTTTCTTGATATGTCACGTTCTTTGATAGTTTCTCTCTTATCAATACGAGATTTACCTTTACCAAGAGCAACATCAACCTTAACATAACCATTATTAGACCATTTAAGAGTTGTTGCAACTATTGACATACCTTTTGTTTTAACACCGTTTTGAAGTTTCTTAAGTTGGTGTTTGTGAAGAAGTAATTTTCTACTTCTTAACTCATCACCAGGAACTGCCATATATTGAGAAATATTCATTCCCATTAAGTAAGCTTCATCATCAGTGAAGTTTACGAAAGCACCCCTTAAAGAAACTTTGCCGGCACGGATTGATTTTACTTCTCAACCCATTAGTTCAATACCAGCTTCTATTCTTTCTGATAATTCATAAGAATAATGAGCATCTTTATTTTTTGCGATTACCTTTGCCATTGAATCTCCCTTTTGGTGAGCTCGAAATGTCTTGCTTATCAGCTAGGTCTGCAAGAACTAAGTCGATCTTACCTTCTGTTTTTGAAGTTTTGGTTACTACTACATCTACCATATCACCGATTAAGAATTTTCTATCTTTACCAGTTAATTGAAGTCCGTTTTGAGATAGATCATATTTACTATCAGTTAAAGTAGTGATATGAACTAATCCGTTTACTTTATCTTCGAACTCAACAAAGAAACCAAATTTTTGGATAGAAACTATTTGACCATGTAATTTCTTACCAATGAATTTTGTATAGTATTCAGCTTTTTTGATGTCAGCAACTTTTCTTTCAAGTTCCATTGCTTTTTGTTCTGATAGAGAATTTTCTTTTGCTATGTTATCTAGAATTGAATCGAAATGATCTTTTCTATTTAATTTACCTTCAAAGAAATACTCTCTTAGCATTCTATGAACCATTAAATCAGGATAACGTCTAATTGGTGAAGTAAAGTGTGTATAGTTCTTTGAAGCAAGTCCAAAGTGACCAATATTATCTTTTTGATAAATTGCTTTTTGCATAGTTCTTAACATCATGATTTTCATGAAATCATCAAATCTGTATTGTTTAAGATCATTGATTGATTTAGAAAAATCTTTTGGATTAGGTTCTTGAGGTATATGAACTTCAAGCCCAAGAGCCTTAACAACTTGTTGTAAAGCAACGATTTTTTCCATGTCAGGTTTATCGTGAACACGATAAATAAATGGTACTTTTGCATCAACTGTATGTTTAGCAACAGTTTCATTAGCTCTAACCATAAAGTCCTCAATCATCATTTCTGATTCTCCACGAGGTCTTGGAACAATATCTACTGTTTTACCATTTTCATCAATTATTAATTTTGATTCTTCAATCTCAAAATCAATATATCCTTCTTTAAGTTTGAATTTTCTAATTTTTTCAGTTAATTCACGAGCAACATCTAGAAGTTCTTCTAAATCTTTTGCTTCTGGATATTTCTTATCACCTTTGTAATAATCGTTAACTTCTTTATAAGTTAATCTGTGTTTTGAATTAATAATTGCAGGGTAAATTCTGTGCTTAACAGTTTCACCTCTTTGGTTAATTTCCATATCACATGAAAGAACAAATCTATCTACATGTGGATTAAGCGAACAAATACCGTTTGATAGCTTTTCAGGAAGCATAGGTATAACTCTATCTGCAAGATAAACTGATGTACCACGAACTAATGCTTCGTTGTCTATTTCAGTCCCTTCTTTAACATAATGCGTAACATCCGCAATATGCACACCTAACATGTAGTTACCATTTTCTAATTTACGAACTTCGATGGCATCATCAAAGTCTTTTGTATCATCCCCATCAATTGTTACGATAAGACGGTCACGAATATCTTCACGCCCTTCTTTTGATTCGTTATCAATAGTATCTGGAATGTCGTTATTAGCTTCATCAAGAACTGGTTGTTCTCACATATAAGGAATGTTTGCATTTTCTATTGCTGATTGTATATCAACTCTTGCATCATCCTTGTGACCAATTTCTAGAACTGAATCCAACATTGTGAAACGATCTTGATATTCAACTATTTTAGCTTTAATAATATAGTCAACTTTTAATCCTTCAGTATTCACAAATCTAAACATTGCATTAACTCTGTCATCAAGTGGTTTAAACCCAAAGTTATCACCAAACTTAACAACTGTACCAACGATTAATGTTCTAAATCTTTTAACGATTTCAGTTACAAATCCACTATAAGCATCCGCTTTAGTAGGATCTTGGAAGATTTTAATCTTTACAGTATCTTTATCAAATGCTTTATTAGTTGCACCTGGTCCGATAAATACAGATTCACCATCTTCTCTATCAACAAAACCAAAACCTTTTGAAGTCATTCTAATAACTCCTTCAATTGTTTCTAGTACTTTTGGTTTGTAGAATTGTCTTTCTCTTGTTGTAAACAATTCACCTTGTTTAACAAGGTTATTTAAAAATCCTGAGAATTTTCTATTATCCTCTTGTTTAATATTCATTTTTCTTGCAATTCACCCAAACGATCTTGGGTTTTGATCCATTATTTTTAATATTAGTTTTTTATCCATAATTACATATAGACTCTAACGATGATTGCCCCGATCATTAGTAAAATACCAAGCCCGAACATCACCCTTTTTAGAATCTTTTTTCCTCCTCTTTCTTTTGAGACTTTGAAAAGATCTAAATCAGATGAACCAACTAAAGCTCCAGAGAATCCCTGGGAATCTCCTGACATCAATAGTGATAATCCGATTACGACAAATGATAGCACCAACAGTGTTATTAAAATTCCTAGCATAAATCCTCCTTTATTTTATTTTTGTGTTTAAGCTATTTAAGTACAGTCAACATAATAATTCAACCAATAATATAAGTTAATATAATTAGCGTTGGAATTATCGCGTAAACTCATTTCTTCTTAATCTTCTTAGCAATTATAACAAATAGTGCCAATAAACCTAATTCAATGGCTGTAATTGTTCCTAAAATTCACACACCGTGTAACCCATGAACGTCAGGTCCAGTTAGTATAGGAGCTGTATGGAATGCTAAATCTCCTCAGAAAATAAGTGAAATATTAAATATGTGAGAACCAATAATAGATGCCACGGCAGCAATTGGTTGTTTGGCTCTAACAAGAACCACTAAAGAAACAATCTCTGGCATAGCCGTTGTCATCGATAAGAAGATACCGCCGGCAGATTTAGGAGAAAGCTGATATGTTTCCATCATGGCATCAATAGTTAAATTCAACCCTACTGCTGCAACTAATAATAACGCTGAGAAAAGTAAGAAACCTAAAACACCTTTTTTAGCTGAAATATTTTTAACTTTATCGTCCACTTGTTCATCTTCTGTACCGATTTTATAAGAAAGAGCAACATAACCAACATATACCAGCAAGAAGAAGAAAGGAATTAAACCAATAACTATTTTTCCACCCTTACCAATATGTAGATCTTTACCGAATCAAATAACAATTGTTAGGAAAATTGTCATACATAATGAAATACCAATTGATATCAATGTTCATCTATCTAATTTTTTAGCAAACATTTGTTTTGCAAAAATAAGCATCACTACAGCAATCATTGTTGTAGAGAATAAGTTGGCACCTAAATCATCAGATAAACCAACGGCAGGCGTTCCATTAACACCTTGTGTAATTTCAGTAACTAATTCAGTTAGAGAAGTTGCAACAGAAACTAAAGCACCACCAACAAAGGCACCACCAAATTTTGTTTTTTCAATAACAACCTCAGCATACTTAACCATTTTTAATGAAAAGAAAAAAGTTATAGCTGCAATTGGGATAAATCATATTCACATTGTCCCGGCATTATTGAAACCCGCAAATTTTTCAACTATATTATTCATAGAAGTATTATATACTTATAATATGCTATCTAAAAAAAATAAATGGAAGTACGCAAAATTTTCAAGAACATTAATTTCTCATAAAAAAATAGAAAAGATTAAAAACAAAAAGGATGTTATCTTATACGATACTCGTGTAAAAGATTCTTATGAAAAGGGTCATATAAAAAATAGTATTCATGTTTCTGCTTTAAAAATAAGGAAAGAAATCATGAAGCAAAATAAAAAAGCAAAGATTATATTACTGGGTAATGAAGAACGTTCAAATGCATCGGTTGCTAGTTGAGCAAGATTCCATGGTTTTAAGCGTATAAAGTTACTTAAAGGTGGAATGAATAAGATTGATAAAAAACACCTTTTTATCAAGCCAAAAACATCAAAAGAAACTAACGTAAATAAAGACTCCTAAGTCTTATTTTTTTCCATTAAAAAAGCTCCCATTGGGAACTTTTAATATAAGGATAATTATTGATTTATATGTTTGCTATTTTACGATTGCTTCAACAGGTCTTGGTGTACCTTTATTTTTAATTTTGTGATTAATACACATAATTAGAAGAGGGATTTGAACTAAGAATAATGGGATTGATGAGATTAAACTTATAATAACAATTCCTAGCCCTGGTTCGTTGAATTCGTTTGCGATTTTTCCTGATCAAAAGATTGTTCATAAAACACCACACATAATTACAAGAGTTGAAGAAATTCATGAAAGTGAACTTGTGTTCTTGCTTTTTAATACCTTAAATAGTTGTGGGAAGAATGGTAGCCCTGTACAACAACTCGCAACTATTACGATCACATACTGTATTCATTCAGTCATTTGTAAGTCTAAAATTCAAATAACGATTGATGTTGACAGAATTCCTGCCAAAATTAATGAGAACACTGCGAATACTTTTATTTTATAAATGTAACGCATGATTGGGAACATCATTAATGTAATAACAAAGTTAGCTGCTCAACCTGGGTATGCTTTGTTTGCTATTGCAATTGTTGAAATTGTTCAAAGTGCTGAACCGAATGCAACTGATGCAAATGTAAATTTAGACAATTGACTTACATCTTTTGTTTTCACTGTTTTCACCATTTGTGGAAAGTACATCAGTATCCCCATGGTGGTGGCTAATCAGCCAAATACTTCATATCACATATTTACCTGCTTTCTTTTTCTACTTTATCAAGTGTTGGGATTGATTTTTGAGCACCTAAACGAGATATTGTAACCTCTGCTGCCCTCATCCCAAACTTAATAGCTTTTTGTATATTATTTGTATTGTAATATTCTTCGACGAATGCACCTACAAAAGTGTCACCCGCCGCAGTTGTGTCAACTGTTGTTATCTTTCTTGATTTAAAGTGTTCGTTAACACCATCCATAGAAAGAGCAACTCCATTTGCACCTAAAGTTGTAATGATGTTTTTGCATCCTCTTGCTCTAAGTGCTTCAGATGCATTGACAACATCTTCAAGATTATTAACTTTTTGGTTTGAAACGTATTCTAATTCAGTTTCATTTAATACTAATCATTCGATTTTATCGATTCATTCTTGCTTAAAACTCATTGCTGGTGATGGATTTAAAATAATCTTCTTACCAAGTTTATGTGCAATTTCAACAGTGTGATCTAGTAATCAGTTGTTTGTTTCCAATTGCATAAGAACAACATCACTTTCTTCAATTGCTGCTGTTAAATCATCTAAATCTTTTTCAGAGAAATCATGGTTAGCTCCTCCGTTGATGATAATCATGTTATCTTTTTCAGTTTGTGAAACTGTGATAGTTGCCATACCTGTTGTTTTTTCATCTGAATAAGATATATATTTTGTATCTATTCCTTCATCTTTAAGGTATTCAACAATATCTCCACCATATCTTTTACCAACTTTAGCAAATAAAGAAACTTTATTATTTTCTCTTGAAAGCCTTTTAGCTGCAAGAGCTTGGTTAGCACCTTTACCTCCGTTGTTAATTAAGAAATCTGCTGTCATAATTGTTTCTCCCTTTTTAGGGAATTCGTACACGTAATTTACATAATCTATGTTTATACTTCCTACTACTAATAAATTCATAATTTTTCCTCCTTGGAACTCTATTATGCTCTTAAAAAAAGTTCAAGTCAACCCCGTCTATATGGCTTTTGATTTTTTAGAAATTTCACTTCCCGCTCCTTAAAATGAAGGTTTTCCTTTGAAATCCAATTCTCCCCTTATATAGATAGGGACGTGAGGGCTTAGCGCACACTTTTCAATAAATTTCCTTGTCGTTTCATTGATTTGACATTAATGCATCGCAAAGTTTTTTATATTCCTATTGCTATATAATTTAAATATGAGCACTACAATGAAACAATACATATTGAGATATTTATTACTTAAAATGCAAAACCTAGAATTCAAGGTCGGGGATAAACTACCAAGTGAACAATTCTTAGCTATAAAATTTGACTGCAATAGACATACCGTTAGAACGGCATTAGAGATATTAAAAAGTGCACAATTAATTTCCAACCATAATGGTGTAGGAAATATTGTGATTAATAACATGGATAAGATGTTTGGAATGAGACACTTAATCCTTTCTGACGATATTAAATCTAAAAAAATAAATAAAAATCAACTACCTATTTCATTCTTAAATTACATCGATGATGAGAAAACCATTTTCGAAGAAACTTATACACAAAGAAATAAAATAATTGCAAAATCATACACAATTGTTGATGGTGATATTCAGGGTGAATTGAATCATGAAAATCAACTACCACAATTATTGGCCTACAATGGTGTTTGTATATTTGAAGTAGAAGAAAAATTCAAATTCCAAAGTAATCCTCAATATGTAGAATGAAAAAATGAAGATGTGGTTACATTTACTCAAAAATACACAGACCAAAAAGGTAATGTTATTGCATGGATATTAACCAACTTAGACATTTCTTTTTATAAGAATACAAGAAACTTTAAAATTTAAAACGCATAGACGGATTATTTTCCGTTTTTTTAAACATATATCAAAGACATTTAATAAATAAGGAGGTATTATGAAATTATTAGTAATAGGAAGTGTAAACATAGATTATGTGAACTATGTTTATGAATTCCCAAAAAAAGGTGAGACAATAACAACCACTGATTTTCTAATCAACAATGGTGGAAAAGGTGCAAACCAAGCCCTTGCAGCCAAAAGACTTTCAAGACCAAATAATAAAGTTTCTTTATTCGCTAAGGTTGGTAAGAAATATGGGAGTGAAGTTATCAGTTTTCTTGAGAAGGAAGGCATTGAAACTCAATATATATCTTATTCAGATGAAAAAACAACAGGTATGGCAACCATCACAGTTTCACAAACTGAAAAAGATAACATGATTATCATCAACGGAGGAGCCAACCATGATTTCTCTGAAAAAGATTTAGATGATTTAACAGCAGCAATTGAAGAAAGTGATGTTGTTCTTATGCAACTTGAAACTAATGAATGATTATTAGATCAAGCTATTGAATTGTCAAGTAATTTAAATAAAAAAATCATTCTAAACCCTTCACCAGCCTCTAATTTTAAACAAGAGTGAATTAATAAAATTGAATGACTGGTATTGAATGAAACTGAATTGGAATACATTTCAAATCAAAGAATCAATAATTTAAAAGATATTGAACATGCATCCAAAACCCTTATAACAAAAGGTTGTAAAAATGTCATTACGACTTTAGGGGCGAATGGAGTTGTCCTTTCTTCAAAAGATATGAATGAACATTTCAAATCAATAAAAGCAACAGCGATTGATACAACTGCTGCTGGTGATACTTTTGTTGGTGCTTTTGTTGAGGAATATTACAATACCAACAATAAAGGTAAATCAATCGAATTCGGAATGAGAGCAGCGGAAATTACAATTTCTCGTTTAGGTGCTCAAAAATCAATCCCAACCCTCAAAGAAATAAAGAAGAAATAGATTGCGAATTTTAAAAAAGTGCAAAGAAAAAAGTAGCTAATTTTCTTCAGCTACTTTTCTTAGTTTTATTAATCAGTGATTTAAACCAGCTCTGGTTTTTTTAATCCCTTTTCTTTCCAAAATCATAACCAATTCTGATAATGAAGAGTAAGGATTTTTCTTTTTAGTTTCAAAGAAAGTTATTTCATTTTTCTTAAAATTATCCAATAGATCATTTTTAACTACGTATTCATAATTTTTCAAGTGAGCTGTTGATGCTTTCGACAACTTTTCTTGATTATAAATATCTAAATTTGAATATCTATTTAAGTTATTTCTGAAATCACGTTCAATTCTTGCATCTTCAAATTCCATTAAAGATATTGAAGTTCTTATAGCCCTTAAGAAATCCGCAATCATTTCAGATTTCTTGATATATAGAACTCAATTTTTTCTTCTTTGAATTAAAGAGAAATTGAAATTATAGTTGTTCAAGAAATTTCTGACTTTTTCAGCTTGATTTCTGTAATAGAATTGTAATTCTAAATGATATGAGGTTGATGAAGGGTCAGACATTGATCCACCACCAATGAATACACCAGCAAAGTAAAATCCAGGTTCTTTTATCTCGTATTCTTTTTCAACATCCGACATTTCAAGAACAATTCAGTTCTTATTTTCTTTATCACTTGTTGAATTCACTTCCAATTGAACTAATAAATCTCTAATTAGATTAGAAATTTCAGTATTGTTTAATTTGAGAATCATTTTATCGCCGATATAACCAGCTGAAGATACTATTCCATGAATAAGAGCATTTGCTTGTTCAACATTCATCTCTTGAGAGAGAACCTCGTTTTTAACTTTATTTGAAAACGACATCTATACAATCACTTTTTCTATTGCTGTTTTAAGCAAGTGTTTATTATGACGAACTTGCCCTTCTTTATTAACATAAAGTAATGGAGCAATTTTTATTTCCATTTCTTCAACATCGTTTTTAACAAGGAATTGCTTTTCTTCTTCGTATCTTAAAAGAGTTTTTTTAGAAAGAGTTCCTTCAGGGAAGATAACTTCACTTATTAATCCTTGTCTTGTATGTTTCTCAATAGCATTTATATGATCAGAAAGCTTGTAATCATCTGTTTCACCGTATTCTGTGAATGCATTTGCAATGTATATAACTTTTGCTTTAGTTTTTACAAACGCCTCTCTAATCCCTGGAAATACAAGGTTTGAAATAAGTGAAGTGTATAGTGAACCCATACCCAAGATAACATAATCAGCATTTTCAATTGCTTTAATTGCATCTTGTGTCGCTTCTCCACCTTCAACTCAAATTTTATCAACGTCTTTCTCAGGATTTGCTAATGAAGTTTCACCGAATGAAATTGTTCCATCAGTATATTTAGTTACAAGGTTTGTTTTGGCATTTGATATTGGTAAAACCTCTCCTTGAACGTTCAACATTTTTGAAGTTTTCTTAATACCCTCAGCAAAATCTTTTGAGTTAGCAATGTTTGCAGAGATGATTAGGTTACCCAATGCGTGACCATCGAAATGAGTACCTGTATTTTCAAATCTGTATTCCATTTGTTCTTCTAAATCTGTTCTGTGTCTTGATAAGGCACCTAACACACGTCTAATATCTCCAACTGCAGGAATATCAAAATGATCTCTTAATACTCCAGTTGATCCCCCATTATCAGTAACCGTTACGATTGCTGATATTTCAATATTTTCAATATACTTCACACCATTAAGGAGTGTGGAAAGTCCAGTTCCACCACCTATTGTTACTACTTTTTTCATTTTATTCTCCTTTTTGGTTAAATTTCTTTTTTAGATTTCATTGATGATATGCTTAGCAGCAATTGTACCATCTGATGTAGCTGTTGTAATTTGACGTATCTGTTTAACGATAATGTCACCAGCTGCATAAATTCCTTTTACGGAAGTTTCCATGTTTTGATTTACTTTGATGAAACCAGTTTCATCTGTAATTCCTAAGTTACCAGCAAATTTTGCAACAGGGATATATCCGATGTATGGGAATAAAGCTTTTATTGCTAATTCCTTTTCTTCTCCATCTTCAGTATATTTAATACCTTCTAATGATTTGTCACCTTCAAGTGTATGAATCATTGATTTCATATGAATTGTTACATTTGTTTTAGCTTTTAATGAATCAACTTCTTTCGCATCCGCATGGAAGAAATCATCCATGATAAATACGTGAACTTCTTTTGCTACTGAAGATAAGAATGCTGCTTCTTCGATTGCGGCATTACCCCCTCCAATAACTCCAGTAATTTCACCTTTGTATAAAGGACCGTCACAAATAGCACAATAAGAAACACCTTTGTGGTTGAATTCGTGAATTCTATCAATCTTAGGTACTCTTGAAACCATACCAGTTGCGATAATAACCTTTTTAGCAATAATTTCATTACCATTAGCTAATACTATTACTTGTTCAGATTCTCCATTAGATTTTAAATCCGAAACTTCTCCATATTGGTGTTTAACACCGTTGGCGATTACTTGATTGTACATTCCTAATGCTAAATCAGGTCCAGAAGTTGAACCTGCCCCTGGATAGTTTTCAACTTTAAAAGTTGTAACCATTTTTCCTCCAGGAGCTCCTTTTTCAATCATGATTGTCTTTAGATTAGATCTTGCAGCATATATCGCTGCAGCCATACCAGCTGGTCCTGCACCAATAATTGCTACGTCATATTTATTTTGATTTTCTGACATTCTTTTTCTCTCTTTCTGGCTCAACATAACCCTCTTCAAATTTAACTAATTCATGTTCACGAACTCATATGTGACTCTTGAATCTTCAACTCATAGGTTTATAGTTTGCATATTTTTCTATCATTTGTTGTTTTACTTCTTTGTAATTCGCAGAAGTGAACATTCCTTTAAATGCTGACACTACAAAAACTGATGTTTTAAGCGGTCATGTAATAAAGAAGTATCTTTGTTCTATTTTTATTCTTGTGTATTTTGGTTTTGTTTCATTTAATGTTTCTTTGTAACCCTTGAATGGACTAGAAACTCAAAATGCTTTTAAACCTTTTTTGAAGTTTGTTGATCTTTGTTCTGATTTTCTCTTTGGTTCATCAGAATAATCAACATACCCTCCTTTTACTGCCATATTCTTTCCTCAATTAGTAAAGAATGCACGAACATATTTATCGAAAGTTGAATATAAGATTAATAATATACCCGCAATAATAAATATTGCTGATGTAAACACGGATGCTTCAACTTTTCCATCGAATCAATACATATAATCCGAAGGATCTCTTAGTGGTTCCATAATAATACGAACTGTTCCGTATCATGCGAAATATCCACCTGCAGTAACTCCTGGTTTTGTTCAGTTAAATGTATTCATAACAAAGTGAAGAATAATAAACCCAACAACTGATGTCATAAATTCATAAAAGAATAATGGAACACGGTAATGTTCACCATCTCCCGATCTAATAAACATGTTTGAATGTATGTAATCACCCATTCATGAAGATCAAACGCCAGTTTCATCAACTTTACCATATACCTCGTGGTTAGCAAAGTTTCCTCATCTACCTATTGCTTGACCTATCAATACTGCTGGAACAACATAAGTTAATACAGTTCTAGGATCTAATATCCTACGTTTTGATCATACATAACCAAAACCTCCTAAGATAGCACCCATTACTCCACCTTGAATCGCCATTCCACCTTCTCATGCTGCGAATCAGTGTTTACCTCATCCGTCTGGTGGTGTAGCTGGTGAATCTAGATTACCTAGAACATATCACACCCTCGCACCTATTAAAGAACAAGGTATAACGATTAGTGTAAGTATTTGCAATGCTTCAATTGAGTATTTTTGTTTCTTTCAATAATAAAGAATACCCAATATTGAAAACAACATCCCAAACATCATTGTTAAGGAATAAACCTTTACATCAAAACTACCAATACTAAATGCCGTTGCTGGTTCATGTGCATCGAACGCTTTATGATATTCCATACTATTTATCCTCTTCGTTTGCTTCAGCCATACGTTTTTGAATCATTGCGAATGAATCAAAACCATCTTTCTTAGCGACATGTAAATTAGTTGCAGCAGTAATTAAGGCTCTAATTGATTTACCACTCTTAACAGGGATTTCTGTTTTAGGAATGTGTCCACCCAATGTGTTATAAACAAGATTACCATTACCAAGTCTATCGAATTCTTTAGAACTGTTTTCAGCATCAATTAATTCAACAACTAATTCGATTTTAGCTGAATCCCTAACTGATCTAACTCCAAAGATTTTTCTAATATCAAGAAGACCAATACCCCTTGCTTCTAATAGATCTTTTGTTATTGTAGCTGGTGTACCAATATAGTCTTTTCCAACTCTTGTGATATTAACGGTATCATCAGAAACAAAGATGTGACCTTGTTGTATCAACTCGATAACGGCTTCAGACTTACCAATACCTGACTTACCGATTATCATTACTCCAACACCATTAATAATTACTAAAGATGCATGAACAGATTCAGTTTTATTAAACTTAGCTGCTAAGTGCCCTCTAATAATCGCAATAATATCTGTTACGTGTAAATCAGTAACAATTATAGGAACATTGTGTTTTGTTCCAACTTCTATAATTTTTTTCGCAGTTGTTTTTTTAATACCAACAGAAAGGAATACAACAGGAGGTTTGTGAGAAAATAATTTTTCTATTGATGAAAGGGTTTTCTCTTCTCCCACTAAATTGAATCATTCTTGCTCTTTAGTACCTCAAACAATAACGTTTTTACGAATACCTTTATTAAGGATGAATCCACATAATTCTAAACCGGCACGGTAGATACCTGGAGAAGTGATTTTTGTTCATTCATTAATATCTTTTTCATTCGCAATTGTGAATTCACATTTTCGAATAATTTCTTTAACTGAAATAGCTTTTTGTTTGTTAGCCATACTTAAAACCTCCTATGCATTAATGCTCTTGTAGTATTGTGAGAAATACGTTTTATTAATTCATCAAATAATTCACTACCTTTTTCAGTAAACACTTGGAACGGGTTCTTTTGTGCATATGATGACATTGATGATGAAGATCTTAGTTTATCCATATGATCAATGTGTAGTTGTCAATTGGCGTCGAATGTTTCAAGAATTAAATCTCTTTCATAATCATGAGTAGATTCCTCACCAATAACTTCGAATGCATTTTCTCTAATTTCGTCATACGCTTTAACTAACTCTTTAGAAATGTATTCCACCAGTTCTTCAACACTTAAGTTTGTAATGATAGCTGGTATAAGCTTAAACTCTACATTTTCAAATCAAACATTATTTAAAGAATTAGCAAGTTCTTCATGGTTAATTGTGTCATCTTGGTTTTGGAATTGTGGGAATAGAACAACTTCTTGAACAACTTTTTTGAACATCCTGTGAATAACATTTAATAAATCTTCTTGAGAAATTATGATATCTCTTTGGTTGTAAATTGCATTACGTTGTTGTCTAATAACATCATCGAATTGAAGGACGTTTTTACGAGAGTCATAATTGAACCCCTCAATTTTCTTCTGAGCTCTTGTTAATGCTTTATCCATTGATTTAGAAGAAATTGGCTTATCTTTAAATGATGCAAAAGATTTTTTAAGTTTTTCTTGAGCTGAGAATCTTGAAATTAATGAATCATCTAGTGAAAGGAAGAATTTAGATCTACCTACGTCACCTTGACGTCCAGCACGACCACGTAATTGATTATCAATACGACGTGATTCTGCTCTATCTGTTCCTAAAACAAATAATCCACCAGCTTCTTTTGAAGCATCATCCAATTTAATATCGGTACCACGACCAGCCATATTAGTTGCAATTGTAACCGCTCCAATTTCTCCAGCTTTAGAAATGATTTCAGCTTCCTTACCATCTTGTTTGGCATTAAGAACCTTATGGGCAATTTTGTTCTTTTTAAGTAAATCAGCAAGCTTTTCTGATTGTTCAACCAGTGAAGTACCTACAAGTATTGGTTGGTTTGTAGTTTCTTTAACTCTTTTTATTTCGTTAACGATAGCGTTGTATTTATGTTCAGAAGTAACATATACATTGTCCCTTTCATCTTTACGTATAACTGGTTTATTTGTTGGGACTTCAACAACACGCATATTATAGATATCAATGAATTCACCTTCTTCAGTTTTACCGGTACCTGTCATACCTGATAATTTATCAAACATACGGAATAGATTTTGATATGTTACTGTAGCCATTGTTTTTGTTTCATCTTCGATTTCAACTTTTTCTTTTGCTTGGATAGCTTGTTGTAATCCATCTGAATATGAACGACCTTCCATAATACGTCCAGTAAATGCATCGATTAGTTCGATTTTGTTATCACGCACAATATAGTCACCATTAATCTCCATTACATAATTGGCTCTTAGTGCATTTTGAACACGGTGAACTAATTCTGAAGATTCTAGTGAGAATAGGTTTTCAATTCCATAGAATTTATTAGCTTTATCGATACCAGTACCTGTTAATTGAATACTTTTTGTTTCTGCATCAATTTCATAATCTTTTTTCTTAAGCGAAACAACAAAAGCTTGTGCCGCTTCATAAAGTGTAGAAGGAACTGCATCTCCACCAGTAATGATTAACGGAGTTCTAGCTTCATCAATAAGAATTGAATCAACCTCATCGATAAGTGCAAAGTAGAATCCACGTTGAACTTTTTCCGACATTCTTTTAACCATGTTATCTCTTAAATAGTCAAATCCAATTTCTGAGTGAATTGAATATGTGATATCACAATTGTATGCCTCACGTTTTTCTTCGGTAGAAAGTTCACGCTTGTTAATTCCGTATGTTAATCCTAGGAAGTTATGAACTTGACCTGTTTCAATCGCATCACGTTCTGTAAGGTATTCGTTAACTGTAGAAACAATAACTCCCTTACCCGCTAATGCATTCATATAAACTGGCATGATTGATGTAATAGTTTTACCTTCACCAGTTTTCATTTCAGCAACTGAACCCATTGTCAGGATAAGTCCACCGATTATTTGCACATCATATGGTCTTTTACCCAATACTCTGAAACATGCTTCTCTCGCAACAGCGAATGCTTCAACTGTAATTTTCTCCATACGATCATCTTTGTTAAGTCTTTCTTTAAACTCTTCAGTCTTCTCTCTTAGTTCTTCATCTGTTAATTTTTTAATTTCTGGTTCAAGAGCGTTGATATCTTTTAAGTAAGATTCAGCTCTTTTCAATTCAGAAGATTTTATTTTAAATATTTTTTTCATATATAAATTGTAAATCATTTATGTAATAAATGTAAATATTGATAGATACAAAAAAATAACTTTTTTTGACTAATTGGTTATTTTTTGAGATAAAACACATTTTTTAACTATTTTTTCGCATAGAAAAGCAATTAAAATACCCCTTCATAAATTGTCGGGATATTCAATGAAATGAGCGTGTTTTGCTATTTTTTTGTTTTATTGATTATTTGATAATATTTCCTGAAAAAAGATAATAAAAAAATAAGCTATTGCTTATTATTTTAATTATTTGTTGTTTGCAACTAGAACGTCAATAACTCTTTCGTTTGTCATTGGAATTTGCATTTGTGTTTTTTGAATCATTGTTTTAATGTTTTCAAGTTTTTGTTGGTAAACTTTTGCTAATTTTTCATATTCTTTATCGTAATCAGCATCTGTTAATTCGATTTTTTCAACTTTTGCAATTTCAGCAAAGATTAATGAATCTTTAAGTGAAGCTTCAGCTGCTTGTTTGTATTGTGATTGAAGAGCTTTTTCTTCCATACCTGTCATTTCCATGTAAGTTTTTTTATCAATACCTTGTTGTTTCATGGCATCTAAGAATTTTTCTTCTTGGTTTTTCATTTCTTTAACTACAAGTGACATTGGAATAGCTAATTCTGTTGCTGCTTTAATTTCTGTGAAAGCTGCTTCTTTGAATTCCATTCTTGATTTTTGTACTGCTTGTTGTGTAAGAACGTCTTTCATGTAAACTTTTAGTTCTTCGAATGTAGTAACACCTGGTGCATTGATTTCTTTAGCGAAATCATCGTTTAATTCTGGTGTTTCTTTAACTTTAACTTCTTTAACTGTACAGATGAATTTTGCTTCTTTACCTTTTAGTTCTTCTGAGTGGTATTCTTCTGGGAAAGTAAC
>NZ_PSZP01000079.1 GCF_004335995.1 Mycoplasma todarodis | reverse complement strand
AGTTACTGGTGTTAAAGTAACTGCAAAACCAAATGGAGAATTAAAAATTGAAGTAACTACAAATACCCCAAACGCTTCTAAATTAGGTGGAAATGCTACAGGAACAGCAACTGGTAAATCAGATTCTGAAATAAATCAAAAACTTAAAAATGACTTACAAAAAAAACAAAAAAATAATGAAGATCTTGTAAGAAGAGAATTAAATAAAGCTCAAGTTAAAAACCAAGGTACTAAGAAAGCTTCTGAAATTGCTCAAGGTATTACAAATGAAGCATCATTGAAAAATGCAATGGGAGTTACCATGCCAACGCTTAAAGGTTCAACGATAAGTAAGATATCAGCTAAAGCAAACCCAAATGGTAATGGAGAAATTACAATTAGTGTTGAAGTAACAACACCGGGTGCTAAACCCAAAACACATACAATTACAAAAGTTGTTAATGTAAAAACAGATGATATGATTAATGCTGATTTGATTCAGAAAGATAATTTACAAAAAATTAAAAAATCTTTAAGAAATCTTCATTTCCCTTCTCAAGATTCAGTTACAGCTTCAACAATTGCTAAAGGTATTAATGCCGTTACAGGAATTGCCGGAAAAATTATAGCGATCGATGCTGCAACAAATGGTGCGGTAACGATACCAAATGGTTCACAAATAGCAGGCACTACTATTGAAGATATTATTTTAGTTGCACAACCTGATGGAACAATTTTGGTTAAGGTTGTTACAAAAACAAGAGGAGCTTCGATTGAGGGGGCGACAGTATCAAAAACAGCACACGGACAATCTGATGCAGATGTAGCTCAAAATGTTAACAATAAAAAGTTTGAAGACTTATTTAAGAATGCTAAATTAATCCACCAAGGTAATAGAACTACTTCTGAAGTAGCTAAATCAATGAATAAAGGTTCACTAGCTGATAAGA
>NZ_PSZP01000078.1 GCF_004335995.1 Mycoplasma todarodis | reverse complement strand
TTCGGACCGCTTACAGAAAGAAGAGATTACTCTAAAACTACTAACGATCTAGCAACACCAGATCTACTAGAAGTACAAAGAAAATCTTTTAACGAACTTCTGAATGAGGGGCTTGAAAAAACAATTCAAACAATTTACCCAATAACATCAACAAGTGGAAAAACAACAATCCACTTCTTACGTAAAACTCTTGGATTCGTCACACCAGTCGACCAAAGAAAAGACAAAGAAAAAAGATTAGCGCTTGCTAAGAAAAAGAACAACTCAAAAACTGCTCTTAAATTCTCAAACGAGATTGAGCAAATGCCTAAAAATGAGTATGGTTGATTAAAACAACATAAACAAAAAGGTTCAACTTACGAAGCAAAGATTAAAGCAATCCTTCTACGTATCAATGAGGAAAACCCTTCTGATTCAAGTTTAGAACAACTTAAAGATGTTGAACTAGACAAGATGCTAGATAAAACACAAACAAAAATTAGAATTGCAAATCACGAAACAGGTGAAATTATCGAAACTATCGATGTTGCACTTCTAATTAAAAATGCTGACGATTTAACAAAAGATGCAAAATCAAAAGCTGAAGCTAAAAAAGCTAAAAACTTCGGTATTGTAGCTAATGAAGTTCTTTTTGGAGCTATTCCATTAATGACAGAGGGTGGTACTTTCTTAATTAACGGTTCAGAAAAAGTAATCGTTTCACAACTTATTAGATCACCTGGTGCTTACTACGGACTACGTGTTCGTAACCAACAAGGTGGGGATGACC
>NZ_PSZP01000077.1 GCF_004335995.1 Mycoplasma todarodis | reverse complement strand
GGTGTTTTTGCACCTAATGTTTCAGTGGTGATTTCAACACTAATAACACCATCGGCTTTTTCTGTTATTCTAATACCTGTTATTTTTGTTCCATTAACTGTTGTCGGAACTTTAATACCTGTTTCTGTTTCAATAGCTTTGATCTTATCAGCTAGTGAACCTTTATTCATTGATTTAGCTACTTCAGAAGTAGTTCTATTACCTTGGTTGATTAACTTGGCATTCTTAAATAAGTCTTCAAACTTTTTATTGTTAACATTTTGAGCTACATCTGCATCAGATTGTCCATGTGCTGTTTTTGATACGGTTGCATCTTCAATTGAAGCTCCCGTTGTTTTTGTAACCACCTTAACCAAAATTGTTCCATCAGGTTGAGCAACTAAAATAATATCTTCAATAGTAGTACCCGCTATTTGTGAACCATTCGGTATCGTTACCGCACCATTTGTTGCTGCATCAATTGCTGCAATTTTTCCGGCGATTCCCGTAACAGCATTAATGCCTTTGGCGATTGTTGAAGCTGTTGTTGAACCTTGAGAAGGGAAGTGAAGATTTCTTAAGGAATTTTTAATTTTTTGTAAATTATCTTTTTGAATTAAATCAGCATTAATCATATTATCTGTTTTTGCATTAACAACTTTTGTGATTGTATGCGTTTTAGGATTAGCACCCGGTGTTGTTACTTCAACACTAATTGTAATTTCTCCATTACCATTTGGGTTTGCTTTAGCTGATATCTTACTTATCGTTGAACCTTTAAGTGTTGGCATG